>DATNPC010000189.1:0-2593 GCA_036703375.1 Allocoleopsis sp. | reverse complement strand
AAAAAACTATTCTTCTCCAAAAACAGAACGAAGAGTAAGACAAATAAATAGACGCATTGAATATTTCTCAACCCAGTATTTAATGAACTGGGAAGAAGATGTTACGTGCAGAACTTGCTTAATCAGAATAGAAGAGAGACTGTGGGCGCTCGAAGATGCGCTGTGCTTATGGGAACAAAGACGAAAAAGCATAGCATTTCATCAAATGCCTATCACGCCCTAGAAAAAACCTGAAGCAAAAATTAAATAAAGATACATAGCAGGTTCCCCTGCTATAAATTTTTTCGCTCAACATCTCTACCATAAAACATAGCTAGCGCTATGCGGAACAAGAAGCAAAAAAAAATGCAGACAATAACGGACAATGGTTAATTTCTTAGAGACGGCAAAACAGATTAGTGCTAAAAAAGTTCATGAGCTAGCCAAGAAAATAAAGTGGAAAGTCAAAAGTCTATGGAACAACGAGTGGTACAATAAGCTTAATGCGATCGACAAAGCAATAGCATTGAGTGTAGATGAATTCTCCCTCTGTATCGCTGTCTACGACTCGAAAGAGAAGCGGGACGAAGGAATTCAAAAGCTATCTCAAAAATATGATGTTATTGAGATAGAGTTAGAGCAATCAACTTTAAAAATTATGCCAAGGATCCTTGAGGAAATGGAAAATATAAGCTCCCCTAAGAGTGCGATATTTGTCACAGGAATAGAAGGCATAAATGTAGAAACTGTATTCCGTAATGCGAATGAAAACAGAGAAAGTTTCTACAAACTGAAAACGCCCGTCGTAATGTGGTGCGATAGTGCAACATTTAATCGAATCATAAGAGTTGCACCAGAACTGCGGAGTTGGGCGTCGAACCCACTCTAGCACCCTGGACAAGTTAGGGGTATCGATCGCACAAGTGCATAGGGGGTAAGGGCAGACATCAGGTAAGAGAACAAGGTTCTAGAAGTCAGCCCCCGAACGCTTCTCAACTCAATATTTACAAGCATCGATTGAACCTGGCGCTAGCAAACCTAGCGTTGGCAACCCAGAGAACCCTACCACTTGCGACAGCAGAAGCCATATTCGCCACGCTGCGGGGTGAAAAGTCTCGCTTCTAGAAACTACAACCCCCCCTATAAACATACGCCCCATCACACTCTACCGCGTGAAAGGGTGGATGGGGCAGCGCTCTTAAAGCGCAACAACCAATTGCATACTCTTAAATTTATCTAACCCATGACCAAAGCTAAATTCAGCATCACTGAAATCTCCTCTTTGACAGGCGAGGAAAACCTTGCCTTTGAATGCAACCTGTGCGCCAACGATGAAGTTATCGATCGAGTGTCCAATCCCGGCACGGGCGGCGACAACACGTACATATTCAAAAACCCAGTTGTAGAGCAAGAGTTCGGGTCCCTTGTGAACGATGAACTAATTTGGGAACTACTGAGCGAAGAGCTGCCAGCGCTGGAGATTCCTGAATCTGTCTTTGAGCATCGACTCCAGGTAGAGGAAGAGTTAGCTACGATCTGCAATGCGATCGCGTCCTCACTAGGAACCGGATGGGAAATTTCCCCCGGTGTCGGAGGCACGACCAAAATAGCTAACGATTGTGAGAGTCACTGTTACTTTGAAGCGTTCATAGAATCAGGAATGAACTACGCCGATCATACGCATAGGCTTTGTGTAATGCTCCGTAGTGCAGTTAATGCCGAGCTTACAGCCGACGAAGAGCAACAATGGAAAATTCCTGAATTTGACCTACGAACCGACACCCCTGAAAATATCAGCGCCGTATTAAAAGCCAAAATCAGTTGGGTCAGCAGCATCTTGCCCCAGTTACAGGAAAGAGAAAAGCAGGCAACCAACCAGGTCGAACGCATCCGTACAAAAGGTAAAGAACTGGCAGATAAACTAGGACTACCGTTTAAAAATGGCTGCTACGAACACAGCTTTTCCATAGAAAGAGAGGAAAGATTTAGGGGAGATGAAAATTTCTCAATTAGCGTCAATCCTCATTGCTGCGGTAACAAGAGTTCGCTCTTTATGTCAGCTAACCGCATCTCGGATGAAAAGTTACTGAAGCTTCTAGAATTCTGCAAGTCGCTTGAAATTTCGTAAAATTTCCTAGCGGAAAATTGAAGTGAGTAAAAAACACGCAAGTGGAGTATCTAGGATGAACGGAGAAATTTTGAAAGTACTCGGTAGTTCGCGGCAGGAACACAACTGGGGTTCTTATCTTCAATGGGTACAAAATCGCTTTTTCAAAGAGCAATTTGAAAGAGGAAAATTACACGGACAATGCCCGGAACGGTTTGACAATGAAAATGTCGGTCACGCAATGCCATGCCCAGTGTATCAAGTGGGGTACGTGTGCGGGACTCACGAACGGCTGCTAATAGAGCAAAAGATTCCTCGCGACGAATGGGAGAATTGGATCTTATTAGCAGAAGTCAAGGATATCCGCTATCCACTTTCTTCGCCAGCAAAGTATTCTCTGATTCAAAAAGATTCTACACTCAGTTCTTGATTGAGAAGCAGTGAAATCACGAATAAATGCCAGAACCAAGACTGAAGGGATCTGGCATTTATCTTTACTTTCGCTAT
>DATNPC010000188.1:0-4169 GCA_036703375.1 Allocoleopsis sp. | reverse complement strand
AAGTGATACGAGATGCTTGAGGGTAAGCCATGTAAACAGAACGTTCCTAATCAGTCGAGACAGCGACTTGGAGTGAGTGTGTCTCTCCTCTTTTTTACCACCCCAAGGGGTGGTCAGTTACTTCTGCCGGGATGCACTAGAGCTAACAATGGCACACCGATGAGATTCGTTAAGCTGACGGCACTATTGCGAAAGCCGAAATATCGCCCCCGCAACCGCTGAGGAACTAACGCCGCCATCCAGCTTAGCCAAGAAGCACGACCGAACGATTCCAACAGTTGAGTTACCCAGATAATCGCCAACGTCAACTGTACGAGTTGATATCCAGCGATATGAACGGAGCCTCCCCACCAAATTGCTAGCACGAGACTGAGCCACAGCAGCCGCGACGGCCCGAAAATGCAGATGGAATAGCCGTAGCGACTCTGCATTCGGTCTGATAAATAGGCTCCGAAGGGTTGGAGTAGATTGACTAGCTGAGGAATAGAGGCGAGCATGCCAATTTCTACCGGACCAGCACCGAGATCTAGTAAGAAATTACTGAGCAACGCGCCGCCGATGATACTGTAAAAAAGCGTACCGGAGACACCTTCGAGAGTTAATGCTTTGAGAGTTGAGCGAGTTTCTGGCTTGGAAAGCTTTAGGGGTGGGTTGGTCAGTAGCAGCGTCTCTAATGAGGCTATATCCTCTGGGATTTCCTGATGGGGAAGAGGTTTCGTTTCGAGTTCGCTGCGATCGTCTTCTTGTTCGAGCATGGTAGATTGTCAATAGTTATGTCCTTCCCAGCAAAAGAATGTTTATGCGAGGGTCTAACGCAAAAGCGATCGCTTTTGGCATTGCACGATCGCTTGCTCTCCAACCATGAAAGCCAATCCGCTACGAGCTTGCCTCATCCTGTAGTAAGTTCTATAAATAAGGCGATCGCGCTTGCGCGAATGACACCAAGCGATCGTCTCTCGATGAAACTACCGAAACTACGTCGGTACGTTTTTGCTATCTCCTGGCTTTGAGGGCCATCGAACAGACACAACGGTTGAATCTACCTCAGCACACCAACAATGAGGCACACCTGGAGACCAGATAACGTAGTCGCCTTCACGAGACAGTAAAATCTCTTGCTCCGGGAATTGAAGACGAAATCGGCCATTGATGAGTATGGAAAGAGTGGTGGCTTCTGCATTCGTCGCCCACTCGGTTCTCTGGTCTCCGGCTTTATGGACACCCCATTTCACTTCTACAAGAGGGGTCGAACGAGGGTCATCGCTCGGGGTAATAAAGTGACCGATGAACCAACCCCAGCGGGTTGTTCCTTCAACACTGGCATTGCCAAAAAAAACGTTAGGCGGCATTAACTAATTTTTTCCTAAAAATGTTATTCATTACACTTTTAACTGATGTAAAACGCTATAGCTTAAGAAATATCTCTAGATTTACTGTGTTTGCTATTACATATCTAATTCATACAAAAATTATTCGTTAGATAGAATCTAGTTAATAAAGAGAGCACTATATTCTTATTATCTAGAGATTATTCTCTGTAAAACATATATTATTCTAGAATCTACTAAGCGAGATAAATCATGCAATTTCAAATTGAATGCAACAGCTGTTTAAAGAATTATCAAACTTGCTTAACCTGCAAGGAGCGGTTTGAGATGAACGAGGCAAGAGTGATTGTCTGCAACGAGCGGGGTGATAGCTATGGAGATATTTGTCCTCAGTGTATAGCGATGGGTTTTAATTGGATTGGCAGTCAGCTCCAACAGCTAAACCATAGATTTTAGATGAGCCTTTGACTCGAAATCTAGCAGTTTTTAGTTAACTGCCATACAGGTTGTTTGTAGAAAGCAGATAATATCGTGCCTCTACCAGGTGGTTTACGCAACACCTTCAACCGCCATAGTTAATTTTTTTAGATGCGATCGCAAACATCTGACAAATACTCTCACAAGTCAATCGGTACTCTTTTTAAGTAGGAGGGTCTTACCTCCTACTCTATAAATAGATATAGCAATTCTCAAATGATTTGCTCTTTATCCATGCCGATGCTGATGCCACTGCCATGCATGAGCTACGATATCATTCAGGTTTGGGTATTGAGGATGCCAACCCAAAATTTTTCTAGCTTTATCGCTACTACCGACTAAAACAGGCGGGTCGCCAGGTCTGCGATCGCATTCCACAATTTTGATTTCCTGTCCCGTTACCTCCTTCGTAGTTTCTATCACGTCTCGGACAGAAAATCCGCTACCATTTCCTAGATTAAATGCAGCCCTTTCTCCCTCTTTAAGTAGGTACTTCAAACCCAAAACATGGGCTTGCGCTAAATCAGTGACGTGAATATAATCCCGAATACAAGTGCCGTCTCGGGTTGGATAATCCGTGCCGAAAATTGAGATGGACTCCCGTTTGCCCAAAGCTGCGAATAGTACCAGTGGAATCAGGTGAGTTTCAGGTGTGTGGTCTTCACCGAGTAACCCAGTTGGGTCAGCCCCTGCGGCGTTGAAGTAGCGGAAAGAGACTGACTTTAAACCGTAGGCTCGATCGAAATCAGATAACATTCGCTCCACCATCCACTTCGTCGTTGCATACGGGCTGATGGGGTCTTGAGGGTGGTCTTCAACCAGAGGGATTGTCTTCGGTATCCCATAAAGCGCGCAAGTAGAAGAAAATACCAACTTATTGATAGAAGCTGCTACCATTGCTTCTAAAAGTGTCAGAGTACCTGCAACATTGTTGCGGTAATATTTAGCTGGGTCAGTGACCGATTCACCTACGGCAATATAGGCGGCAAAATGCATTACTGCCGTAATATTGTACGTTGTGAATAGTTGGTCGAGCAGAGCGCGATCGCTAATATCACCGACAATCAACTTAACCTTCAAGACCTGTTCCACGAGTTCTCGATGTCCATAGGATAGGTTATCTAGAACAATGACCTCGTAACCTGCCTGAGTAAGAGCTAATACAGCGTGGGAGCCAATATATCCTGCCCCCCCTGTGACTAAAATGGTAGATTTTCCCTGAGACACGTTTACTTCTTCCTAATCTAAAAGGGATTGAAGACTGGGGATTGGGTGAGAATCTGTGCCTGACGGCTACGCTAACTCAATTCCCAGTCCCCAATCGCTAAAATCTAAAATCGTTGGCGCTCATCGAAGTACCGCGACATGGCATTGTCAAGGCTGGGGAGTAGTACGCCACGCTCGCTACCGAGCACGCTGTAGGTTGGTCGGGGAGCGGTAAGACCAAGCTCTCGCGTGGGACGAGCTTCGATCCGAGATGCATCAACACCCGCCATAGCAGCAGCGACGCGCGCCAACTCGGCCCATGCGATCGCGCTATTATTCGCTAAATGCCACAAGCCGCACTCGCCATCAATTAACAAATCGAGCGCCGCATGCACCAAATCCGGGACATAGGTCGGCGAAACCACTGAATCCTCTGCGGCGACGAACGTCTGCCCAGCAGTTAAATGACGCAGTGCGATCGTCACAAAGTTATACTCATCCCACGGTCCGAAGAATGCACTAGTGCGAATCACAAGTGCAGAAGGATGAGCCTTTAAAACCCGTAACTCAGCTTCAGCCTTGCTGCGCCCATACACATTCAGGGGTGCAACCGCGTTGCTTTCTACATAAGGCATAGTACAAGCCCCGTCGAACACCAGGTCTGAGGAGAACGTCAGCAATGGCACTCCCCGCTTCGCACAGCTAGCGGCGAGGATGGCTGGGCCCTCAGCATTCACGCGCAAGCAGGCATCAGGTTCGCGCTCTGCATCATCCACCCGCACATATCCAGCAGCATTGACCACCGCCCAAGGATTCAATTGAGTAAGAGCCGTATCCACCGATGCAGGATCGGTAATGTCCATCTCCTGGCGTGTCAAGAGGTGGTATGAGATGCCTCGGATGTCACATAGGCGAGCAAACGCCTTACCCAGTGTCCCTCTTGCTCCAATGATGGCGAGCGGACGTACTGATTTTCGATTGTCCGTTGTCCATTGTCCGTTGTCCAACCCTCCCCCCTTAGCCTATGCATTACCCACATCTTTCTTAACACGCAAGCGATCGCACAAATGAAGTAGAGCATCTGTGAAATAAAATCCAAGCAGTGAACTGCTTGTAAGATGAATAAAGCCAAGGGACTATGGAAGGATGGGCAGAACA
>DATNPC010000187.1:0-25150 GCA_036703375.1 Allocoleopsis sp. | reverse complement strand
TATAGCCTTTCTCTAGCTGGTGAGGTACATCTTCAAAACCCAGAGGCTTGATATACAAAATCTCGGTGTACCTCAGTGATCTGGGAAACGCTATATTAACTAGAGATTACTATAGGGCTATCAGATAGACAGGTAGTATTTTTTCTGTTACCGCTGAATGCAATACCCATCAAAACTAGTCCAGGCCAATATAGGTAAGCTAAGATTTCCTGAGTATCAGTAGATGTAAAAAACAATAATGTCAAGAAAAAACTTAACGCAACTCTTGCCGTCGCATCTTTTTGTGACTTGATCGCTAGATCTATCAAGCTAAACAGCACTGGCACTAAAAAGGCAAAGAAACCAACGGAGCCTTTGACGAATAGGAGACCCTTCCAAGTGTGGTGAGAACCTATAGGCATATGTTCCACAACCTTGGACCCTGGCTCCAAATTACCATGCCCCCATATAGGCGCTTCTTTTGAACGTTCTAAGGCTATTCGCTCCAGTCTTTCACGAACCAATGAAGAACTTGCTCTAGCACCTGTAAAGGCATCCTTAAAATCTCTACCAGACTCAAGAATGACAGGAGAGAATATTCCTGCCATGAAGCTAGTAATGCCAGCACCAATATAAACAGAAGGACGATAAAAGTTTGTCAAAAACCAAATGAGTATTGAGACTATTGGTAGAAAGATAATTGTCGAGCGGGAAGCTGACACAATACCCATAACAATAGAACCTACTATACCAATCCAGCGCCACTTTTTCTTACGTTCTTGAAGAGCGAAGAAAAAATAGATACAGCTGAGCAAACCTAAAGCAGGAGCCCAAGGAGTAAATAGAGAGAGTCGGACTGACCCGGAATCATAATCGATAATGTAGAGCAAGACATTATAGTAAATCGGACCGTTCTGCGTTATTCTCTCCAAAGGAGAAGAGTATAGTAGAGGAGGCACATGCAAAGCAGAAGCTAGATAGCAAACAGGAATAATACATAAACTTTGCAGACAGATTACACAGATGGCTCGGTAAATTAATTGTGGGCGAATGTCGAGACAACTACCAGCTAAAGGGAATAGTGCTAATAGCGCCCAGTCTCTAGTCCAATTTAGTAGGCCTCTAATGATTGCTTTTTGGTCATAGTCAAAGTCCATTAGACCGATAACAGTGGCAATTGCCATCACGAGCATGGAAATAATCCATATCCATATTACCCAAGGAATATCAATTCTATTTTCAAGTGGAGTGTCTTCTGTTTGATTCCAAAGCTTCTTACATAGATAAAATAATAATATCCAGGCAATAGTAGAGTTTACGAGATATATCAAGCCGAGTACATAAAGTATATAAGTGCCCATTAAGGAATACCAAATTATACGCTCTTCAAAATTCTGAGGTTTCATAGTTTACGTGATAGAGCATCTATTTCATTTTTCTTGGTTTTAGCTTGGTACCGATGCAACCAGGCTAAAATTAATCCAGTGGATAATAAAAGCGAACCTAATGCAGTACCCAGTAAAACTAGCTTCTTTTTTGGTGAACTTGGAGTATCAGGAAAGGTAGGTTCTGTTACAAGCTGAACTTCTGGGTAAGATCCAAAAACATCTGAATTGCGGCCATCTAAGCTAGCAAGGGTAGCAGAAAAAATTGCTTCCGAAATTTGTAGATCTCGTTTGAGAGCCTCTACTGTGGAAGACGAACGTGATAAAGTCTTAAGTCTCTCTTCAAGCAAAGAAATTTGTTGATCTATTTCCTTAGCACTAGCTTTAAATCCCTGCTTTTCTACTTGAGATGTAAAGAGTTCCTTGAAAAGAGGTTCTCTGGCTGAGTCGCTTTGGAGGTTGATTAGCTGGGCTAGGGTCACTGGATCGACGGGGCGACCTAAAAGATTAATACTTCGATTAACTAAGGCATTTTTAACCGAATCAAGTTGGATTTTTGCTTGTATAATAGTGGGATTATCAGGCAAGTATTTTGAGTTTAGAAGTACTAACTTTGCGGTAGCTTCATTATAATCTTTTAAATATTGCTGAAATAACTGATCTGCCTTGAGTATAAAGGCATCAGATGCTCTCGCTGTTGTTACATCTAAGGTATCTGAAAGTTGCCTAAGGCGAGCACTATTTTGCTGCTGTTGAGCAAGTATTTCAGCCCTTTCCTGCCGTAGTTTCTCAATTGTTTCTGAAAGCTTTTCAATTTGAGCAGGAGATGCAAAACCTGAACTAACCTGGTAATCTGAAAGTCGTTTTTGAGTTCTCTCCAGCTTCTGTTGTGCTTCAATTAATTTTCCTTTAAACTTTGCCTCTCGTTGAGCAGCTTCTTTTGCTCTTAGCTCACTGAGTCTTGTTTGCAAAGCCTGGTAAAATGCCAACGCTTTTTTCTTAGCTTCCTCAGGGCTATTTCCCGAAATCTCAAAACCCATTAACGTAGTATTGTCTATTATCTTGACCCGAGGCTTACCAAGTTTTTGTAACGGTATATTCAGTTGATTAGCCGCAGACTTTTCAACGGCATCACTTGTAGCAATAAACTTATAAATTTCTCTTGGATCTTGAGCTGAATTAGCATAAGGAGACACTTCCTGAGACGAAGCATTACCAGTATCAGGCAAGGAAATATTAGTATTGATTACAGTTCCAGGTAATGAAAGAACCCAATTGCTTGTATAGACTGGAGGTGTAACCTTTAAATACAATAGAGATAAGCACCACATTCCAGCGTTACCAGCAAGACCCAGAGTTAAGTAGGGTAGCCAATTTAACCAGATCTTGCTGGATTTTGAAGCTCGTTTATACACTGTAAAAAACTCAGTCATTAATGTAGATAAGGTTATTGCTTCAGGTTTAGCCAAGTCAACATAATTTATTCAGAAGTTAACCTGGTGGAAAGTTAGGCTGTTTTGTCAATCAATCAGGGCTTGACTGTCTTATCAATAGCATTATTAGCTCACTAAGTCTTTTATATCGGTGGTATCAAGTCGCAGCGTCTACACTTTTATCCTGGATTTGTATTCATCTATACTCTTTCAGTCAGTACAGAGATAAAACCGGAATTTTCTCCGCCCGTTGCTTACTTTTCCCGTTATCGTTTAGGTTGATGCACTGCCTAAGACAGCTTCAGAATGATCGCTACCCGAATTACTCTACCGGAGCTGAATCGCTAATTGTCTCTATTCAATGAAAATAGGTTGCAAGAGAATTTTGCTTTTACGAATCCTGAGTATCGCAGGGTTTCACGATTTCCGGAGAAAAGTTAACGTCTTCAGATCCTGTTGTTATACTAGCTTACAGATTCTCACCTTCGTCATCTTTCCTGTTCGAGCAAGACATAAACCTGTCGAGAAGCTTGCTTGTGCCTTAAACCATCGTATTCTAGTATTCAGCAAAGCAATTTTTGATTTTATCTGTTAAAAACTTATTCCCCAAGGCAGATGCCAATTTCAAAATATAACTTAACCCAATTTGATAGCAATGACAATGAAGATTTGGTAAATATAGAACTTTTAAGCAAACTACCGGGGTACGTGCTATTGGTGTAATCAGCCAAATGTCCTAGGAGAGCAATCGCATATCTTATTTTTAACCAAAAAATAAGCATGCGTATATTTAGTTTATGTAATTTATAGAGCAAACCCTTTCGGGATAGGGAGTCAGGGGGTCAACCAAGAGTCAGATGCAAGATGCGCTCGATTCACTCTGTTATGGAAAATACAGGGTTCGAGAGTATATATAGGGCAGCAAAATGGGAATGCTATAACTAGGGTTGCTACTGTAGCCAAAAACATGCCTAGGACAATCTATATTCTTCTGGCAAAGGAATTTCATGTCAATTCGCTCGCTCGCTATTTCCAGGGCTTTATTGGTTGTTGCATTGGTACACCTGTCAGCAAAACGCTCTGAAATTCTCTCCTGATTTCAGATACTCTCTACCAAAAGTATCAATAGGTTTCATGAAGGAAAATTGGATGCTTGTCTCAACAAAGGAAAAAGCCATGGAAAAAGTCAGGATACTGAACGCAGAAATTGATAATCTGACTGAGTCAGAGGCTTTGCAGCAGCTCAAACAGGGTGTAGTCTTTACCCCCAACGTCGATCACCTGATTCTGCTACAAAACGATCCTAGCTTTGTCAAAGTCTACGAAACGGCTGACTATAAATTGTGCGACAGTAAAATTCTCTACTATGTCTCTAGATTTTTAGGTTCGCCGATCAAAGAAAAACTCTCTGGCTCAGATTTTTTCCCAGCGTTTTGTAACTATCACAAAGGTAATGAAGAGATTAAAGTCTTCTTGCTAGGGGCAAAAGAAGGAGTTGCAGCTCAAGCTCAAGAGAATATTAATGCAAAACTAGGTAGAGAAATTATTGTTGGAGCGCACTCCCCCTCGTTCGGGTTTGAAAAGAATGAGGAGGAGTGTTTAAAGATTGTTGAGGAGATTAATGCTTCAGGAGCAACGGTTCTGGCAGTAGGAGTGGGTGCGCCTAAGCAAGAAAGGTGGATACACCAATATAAAGATAAGTTGCCGAACATCAAGATATTTTTTGCGATCGGTGCCACGATTGACTTTGAAGCAGGCAACAAAAAAAGAGCGCCCAAATGGGTAACAGAAGTTGGATTGGAATGGTTGTACCGATTATTATCTGAACCGAAACGCTTATGGAAGCGGTATTTAATCGGGGGACCAATATTTTGCTGGTTGATTTTTAAGCAAAAGCTGAAACTCACTAGCGTTAACAGTATCCGTCTTTTGAGATCGCTTCCTAACTTGTAAAAGTCAAGAATTCAGGGAACGGGTAGTATTGTCCTACTCCCGACTCCCTTACTCTTGTTTCGTCACCAGCTCTTTCGCTTAAGGCTTGGCACTTTTATACAAGACTTTGACTGGCTAAGCTAAGTTGGTCTGATGCAAGCAAATCACTCAGCACTTCGAGCAGTGTTTCATTTTGCTCAGGAGTTCCAACCGTAATGCGTAACTTGTCTGTCAACTGGGGTTGATTGAAGTACCGAACTAATATTCCCCGTTGCTTGAGCGCTTCGTACAGAAACTGGGCATTGCCGGAAGGAGCTTGCACTAATAGAAAGTTAGCTTGTGATGGAAAAACATAAAAGCCCATGTCTTCTAGTGCTTGAGCTAACTGGGTACGCGAGGCTTTAATCTTCTCGGCATTGGCATTTTTATGAGTGCGATCGCTAATCGCGGCTGCTCCAACAGCACAGGCAACGGCATCGACGTTATAGCTATCTTTCACTTTAATCAATCCGTCTAAAAGTGTAGGATTAGCTATACCGAAGCCTAATCTCAACCCGGCCATTGAGTACCCCTTGGAGAGCGTTCTCAAGACAATAACGTTATCGTAATTTTGCACTAATTCCAATGCGTCGGACTCGGCAAAATCGACATAAGCCTCATCAATCACTAAAACTCCTGACAATTGCGAGGCCAACTGCTCCAACCGTTCCAATGACACTGCTGTTCCAGAAGGGCTATTGGGAGACGCGATAAACGTCACTGCGCCTTGAGCTTCAACCAGTTGCTCGACTGGAAGCGTGTAGTCCTCGTTATACGGGACTTCTACAAATTCTGCTCCTTGAATCTGTGACAAGGTACGGTACAGAACATAAGTCGGCATCGGATAAACTACTTGCCGTCCTGGTTCAGCACAGGCGCGGATAATCATCGTCAAAAGATCATCGCTACCATTGCCAACCAGAATCCAATCGGTAGGAACCCCTAGAACTTGGCTAGCCGCTTGGCGGAAAGCACCAGCCATCGGATCGGGATAGCGGCGTAATAGTTCTCCGTCCAATTCTCGCAGTACCTGCAACGCCGCAGGTGAGGGGGGATAGGGGTTCTCATTCGTGTTTAGTTTAATCACTTTGACCTCTGGTGGTGGCTGTTCACCAGGGACATAACCGGACATGAGATCGATGTTTTGGCGGAAGTAAGTCATAGTTCTGAGTTGTTGTCAGTCGCGATCGCGTTGCAGGATGCGTTAGGATTTGCTGCTAGCCTTTCGTACCGCTACACTAACGCACCAAGCTTTACTAATGCGGCACTGGCGTAGCGAGTAGCGGTGCAAAGCACAATTGTCTCACCTTCTTCAGTGAACAGTGAGCAGTGAGCAGTGAGCAGTGAGCAGTGAACAGTGAGCAGTGAACAGTGAGCAGTGAGCAGTGGGTAAAAAAACAACTTGCTTGCTCGTTCACTTTTACTAATCCTTAAGGTTGAGCTATTGCTACAGTAACTAGCCAATTGTCTCTCTATCGGAATGGTACTCGTCCTGACTGCGGATAGAAGAGGACAAGGGGTAACGGGCAGTAGATTAATAATCAAGAAGTTGAGATTCAGCGATTGCGTCTACATGAACCGAAGCTCTAGCTGCGCGTGCTGGAGCTTTTTAATTTCAGTTACATTAAGAAATGTAAATTTACTGTCCTTGCAATTGATGGTTACTGCGTTGATTACTGGTGCTTCCTCAGGAATTGGAGCTGCATTTGCCCAAGCACTGGCGAAGCGCCAAACCAAGCTAGGGCGTGTCATCAATTAAATGTAGAATGCTGTCAGAGCAAGGCTTTTACGGCTATAAAGCTCGAACGAGCCTGACAGCCAGAATTCACTACTGGTACGGGATGTGTAGCTAATTGATGACACGCCTTAGTTTTAGTCGCTCGCTCTAAAGATAAACTAGACTCCCTTGCTCAACAGTTGCAGGAGCAATATCAAATTCAGGTAGACGTTTTAGTTCAAGACTTAATCGTACCTGGTGCTGCAACTAAGATAGCTGAGACGCTCGCTCAAAAAAATATTGCGATCGATCTACTCATCAACAATGCAGGCTTTGGAGACTATGGTCCCTTTAGTGAGAGTTCTCTGCCCAAGCAACTAGAAATGATTCAGCTCAACATTTCAGCGTTGGTAGAGCTGACTTATCAATTTTTACCCCAAATGCAGCAGCGAGGTTCTGGAAGTATTATCAACGTTTCCTCGATCGCAGGTTTTCAGCCCATGCCCTACATGTCGGTCTACGCAGCGACCAAAGCATTTGTGCTAAGTTTTAGCGAAGCACTCTGGGCAGAGAATCAGGAACAAGGGGTAAAAGTTCTCGCTGTTTGTCCCGGTCCAACCAAAACTAATTTTTTTGATGTAGCTGGCTTTGCCCGATTAGCCGGTGCGAGTTCCGACCATCAGCGTTCTGCTTCTCCTGAATCAGTGGTGGAAGAAGCGCTCAACGCCTTGCAGGAAGATAGTTCGACTGTCGTTCCCGGTGGATTGGCCAACCAAATTATCGTCAATGTCTCGCGATTTCTTCCTAGAGAAGCTCTAGTGAAACTGATAGCGCAGCAGTTTCGCCCTAAACGCTGAACTGTTGTTGGTCAGGACAAGTCAACAGTTTTTTTCTTTTTTGGAAGGCGATCGCAAACTGACTCCAATTTTTTATAAGCCAATTTTTAAAGATATTAATGCAGGTGGATACCTGCATTTTTTACAGGGTATAACAGAGGTAAAGGCGCAAGTTGCAAGCACAGCGTCCTCTCAATACCCTTCAATTCGCTGGGACAGTCGGTGCATCCAACGTTGAGTTTACGAGCGCTTGAACGAGCTGAACTTGGACGCACAAGAGTTGGTAGCAGCATAGGACATTAAAAATGGCAAAGATAGCACTCCTGATAGGGGTCAGCGAGTACGGGCCTGGTTTAAACCCACTCCCTGGCGCAGTAAGAGATGTCGAGGTAGTGCAGCAAGGATTGCAGCCTTTAGAGCAAGGCAGTTTTGACGAGGTAAAAGCACTGTCGAATCCCAATCCTCCAGTCATGCGGGAAGCGATTGAAGCCTTGTTGTCAGAGCGCTCTCCAGATGACACAGTACTACTCTTTTTCTCTGGTCATCTGATTGAGGATGATACCGGCAAACTGTATCTAGCAACCTCCATCACTAGCAAAACTCCAAGAGCAGAGCTGATTCGGGTCAGCTCTATTCCTCTGAGCTTTGTGCAGAATCTGATGAATAACAACCTCTGTCAGCGCCAGGTAGTAATTCTAGACGGTTGCATCAACCGCGCTTGGGCTGAAGAAACAGCGGTAAACGAGGATGAATTTGCCAGCATCGAAGACCAACTCGGTGGTGAAGGACGAGCCATCCTGACCTCTTTCACGCTCAGCCAGAATGGGCTGGAGTCAGAGGATTGGGAGCATTCAGTTTACACGCGCTACTGGGTTGAGGGAATTAGCACAGGAGCCGCAGATCTCGATAGTGATGGTTGGATTTCGGTTGATGAGTTACACGAGTACACGAGTAACAGAGTTAGAATCGCAGCTCCAGCCTTGAGGCCCAAGCGTTATCCAGTCAACCATCAAGAGCGAATTTTACTAGCTAAAGCGCCCATGGGTGAGCCAAAGCTGAGTTATCGCAAACAAGCCGAAACTTGGGTAAATCGTGGAGAAATTCCAGAAGCAGGTCGATACTTGCTGCACAAATTTGCTGAGAAATGGCAGATAACGCCTCAAGAGTGTAGTGAAGTTGAAGCAGAAGTTCTCAAACCTCACTACGAGTACCAGGAAAAATTGCAGCGATACGAGCAGGAATACAAGAGTAAAATTCTCCAGAATCATCCTCTAGAGGCTCCAGAGCGTGAAGAATTAAAGCGTCTTCAACTGTTTTTGAAACTGACAGATAACGATGTAGCACCGATTGAAGAACGAATTGCTCTGAACCTAGCTAGCACCTCTGAATCTGAAGATGACGTTGATGAGATATTACACGTAGATATTGAGAGCGATCGCAACTCGATACCGTTAATACCGAATGAAGTTTTACCGGAGAATACACCAATACCGACACTACAGCAGCTGATAGACCCAATTCCGGTCATCAATGTACCGTCGAGCTTAGCAGATTCACCACCTAAATCTTCGTCTGTTTCTGCTTCTACTTCGTCTCACAAATTTTTATTAATCGGAATTGGAGGCGGTTTAGCCGCTCTAGGGTTAATGTATAGTGTCTTGAGCCGAATGCCATTCGCACCTTCTGCCGATTTGGTAGATACAGGCTCATCATCCCCCAACTCTTCCTCGAAGCCATCCCCCTCGGTGAAAAATTCTAAGAACGAACCTAGCCCTAGCCCTTCTCCATCACCAGAAAGCGAAGTTTGCACGATTTTTATCAATGGCAATCTACGTTCTGAGCCTGCTCAGTTTCGGGATAATGTTGTTGAATCTCTCCGAGAACCGCTCCCCGTTACGGGCAAGCGGACACCATCAGGTTGGACAGAGGTGAAACTGCCCAACGGGAGAAAAGCTTGGGCACATCCAGGAGTTATATCTAGTGCGAGCGAGCAAGAAATGGAGACCTGCCTTGCCAGGAAAAAAATACCGCTTACGACAGCTGAGGATATTCTTCCTCCTTAATAGCAAAAGGAGTTGTGCTCCTCATATCTATAGCAGTTCCCAATTGAGTGGAACACAGATTCTTTGTAGGGGCGATTCATGAATCGCCCCTACGATGTGTTCTAGGCAATCGAGAATCGCTATATCTAGGGTGATGGAGAAAGGTGAAAGATGTCAGGAGCGCCACTTCAAACCACCTTTTGTCTGCGAAGAATCAAGTGCGGGGACTTCACGGCAGAATTTCTTTTCCTAACGCCAGGTAGCTATCCCAAGCCGTCCGCGAGCGAGCGTCAGGGTAGTCTTTAACCAGCACGCCTTTGAAGGGCGCACGTTCAAAGGCTACAAGACGCGGGATTTCCGCAGCAAAGAGGGGTAAGCCTAAGTCTTCCAGAGACTTTCTGGCGTCGCGGGCGGCAGAACTGCGGGGAGGAACTTGAGTCAATAGGATTTTGAACGTAACGTTCATCCCGTCCAATAACTCTACGGTTTTAGTCAGGGCATCCAGGTCAAGAGCCTTCGGAGTGGTGGGAAGAATCATCAAGTCGCATCCTTCGGCCAAATCCTTCAACTCTTCAACCGAGGGACGGGCTTGGGTATCGATGACGATATGCTTGTGCTGTCTGATGAACTTGGGGGCAGCGGCTTCACTGACTACCCGGAAGGGAAGTTGGCTTTCCTTATCCCATACCAAGGCAGAGCGATTTTTGTCGGCATCGATGAGCAGAGTAGAATCCTTCTGTTGGAGGTAAGCAGCAATGTGGATAGCGCTAGTGGTTTTGCCTATCCCACCCTTCAATCCAGCTAGCGTGACAATCATCGGCCCCCCTTAACGCTTATTATCAGTCTCAGTAATGTAGTATTTTGGCAAAAAGGCTAGTTTTTGCGTATACAGCCATAAAAATCTACTATACAGAACAAGCTGTTCCCAAAACGACCCTTCGATTTAACTTTCAGATTCTATCGATACACCAACGTTCCTCAGAACGGTCATCGGGCCTTGTTCGATAAGAATCTTCATATGCTGCTCGTTTCGTACCGCGAGAGTTCCGGCAAATCCTAATGAGTTTACTGAAATTGACTTGAACTCTTCCGAGGAGCGCGGTATAAGTAACATCCATTGCCGCGTAGCGAGAAGATTGTAAGCACCGGATTGTTGGGAATTGCTCTCGTGGGTGCCGGGATTCAAACCGACGGCTTGCAGTAGAGCGTGATAGCACTCAAGCGTTGAAGATGCGGCTTTGAAGGGAGATTCTATCCAATCGGGGTCGAATTTTGCGATCGCATTTACGAAAGGAAAGCTCGATACTGTACCGATAGACCCCTCAAAAGCCGCAGAGGCAAGTGCCGGTTCAATAGGAACATTTGGGCCGTTCGGGACGAGTGGCAACGGAACTAATTGCAAGTGCTTGTGTCGCTGACTCGCACCAGCTAGCTTTCCCCCGTTGTAGAATGCCAAACCGTCAATTTCAGCGAGACAAGCCCACATCGCCTCGAAATCTTGTAAGTTCAGTAACGTGTCCTGCTCCTCAAATGCTCGCGTGACGATCAGCAGGTGATGGTCGATCACGTTAAACTTATTCAACAGACACAGGTGCGTGTCGGAAATATCGGCAACAAATAAATCTTCGTCGTAAGGAAGGAATGGGTTAAACTCCTTTCCAGAATCATTGCTTGTCTTCTCCTGTTGCTTTTTGGCTTCGTCCTTACGTGCGAGGATATGTAAGACTCGAACCAGGAAGTTAACCCCATCTTGCTCGACAAACTCGCAGTCTGTTGGAATTGGCTGAAGTGCACCGCAACGCAGCGCGTGTTCGGTTCGCTCAGTTACCTTTGCCCACAAAGTTCCTGATTTAAGGATGAAAGTTTTCTGTGTATTTGATTGTCCCTGGGGCATCATCTAACCTCTTTGAGCAAGTCCGAACGTTTCTGCAAGCTACCTACTTCAGCTAGTGTAATTTGTTATGCCTCAATCTAGGTACTCGGATACTAGGGTTGAGATTGGGGTTTATCTTTTGCGATCGCTAGCATTAAATTCGATTGATTGACACGATATTTGTAGCCAATGCCAAAATTGAGGGGTTTAATCTTCTTATCGCTGGTATAAATCTTCCGAAGATCTGGCTGATACTGCTTACTAAATAGATCGATGGGCTTAGTATACGTGCCGTAAAATGCCAAGTCCCATTTACTTCGATTGAAATATTTAACAGGAATTCCTGAATCATCTTGCAACAAGTCGCTGCTCTGGGAAAGAATTAAGTTTCTAATTGTCGAGAACTTTTCCTCATGCATCAGATAAGAAGCGGCTTTAAGGTAAGTAGCATGAGCATCCATCTTTTTGACAAATTTATTGAATCCTGGAGTCTTCTGCAAACCGGAATCAGACAAATCTGTCGAGAAATAATATAGAGTCTGTGGCTGAGATTGTCCTTCCTGTACAAAAGAAATCTTCACCCCCGGAACCTGACTTTTATCCTGATTGTTGTTAGTCTGATTTTGAATAGTGCCATCCTTATCTAGCCGAATATACTGCACGTCCAGTATCTGATTGTTCGTTCGCGCTAAGAAGACGTATAAAATTGGCAGTACTCCTTGCTTATCTAAATCTACCTTCATCGCCTTCGTGCGGAAAAAGCTTAGACCTAGAATGGCATTGAGAGAACCATAAATTTGCCTTAATTTTGTCTTGACTTGAGCATCGGGTAGCCGATCGAGATCGGGAACGTTTCCTACTGGTTCTAACCCGACCAAGACGTAGTCGCTTCCGTTCGGGAAAAACGAATAGGCATACAAAAAATCAGGACCACTGAACGGATAAAATATTGGCTTCGAGGTTTGATTAATTGCCGTGAGTTCATTCTCTGACCATGTTCTCACTTTAGAGAGCTGTTGTGTCTCCAGATTTGCCCAAGCTTTATCAAAAGAAGTAGCATATTGGTTCCAGGCACTACTCTTGGTTAACTTAGCGATCGCAGGCGTATCCTTAACCTTCATTCCTGCGAGAAATTTCGCCGAATCCGTGAAGCGGGCAGATTTTTTCGCATCAAACTCAGCCACTGTCTTTTGAGGCATTTCAAGAGTTCGATCGGAACGTTCAGGGCTTGGAGAACTCTGAGGGGTACTAGACGTTTCGGTGGCTTGAGGACTTTCAGTGGCTTGAGGACTTTCAGGTGTTGCAGAGTGTTCGGGGCTGCTAGAACTTGCAGGACTGTTAACAACCGCCGTATTTCCTTTCGGGGCTAGTTGAGCATCATTCTTGGTAACACAGGACTGAAGAGAAACACAAAGCCCCATTGCTGCCAATACGAGGGAAAACGATTTTTTTGAGTTCATATTAATGATGACAAAACCCTTAAATTATCGATAGATTATTTGGAACTAGATGAGACAAGATTATTCTTGGAAGCAAAGAAATAAACAGGTAATCCGAGAGCGATTGTTCCCAGTCCCGCGAGCGATTCGGCAGGTTTATCTCGGAAGATGTAAATCAGCATCCAGGCACTAATGGCTAGGAAAATAATGGGTGTCAACGGATACCCCCACGTTTTATAGGGTCGAGGAACGTCAGGAAATTTAATCCTGTGAACGAATACACCTAAGACAGTTAGAAAGGAAGAAAGGGTCAGCGTAAATCCCAGATAGGTAATAACAGCCTCAAACGTGGACGTGAATACCAAAACTAAGACAATAAAGAGTTGGAGACAAATCCCGTGGTAGGGAATGTCATTAGCGTTCTTTTTGGCTAAAAGTTTAAAGAAGGGAATATCTTCTCCAATCACCTGACTCACTCTCGGTCCCGCCCAAACCATTGAACTAATCGAGGAAAGCAGCCCGAACGATATTAATAGAGCCATCAGCGGTGCACCTTTTGAACCAAAGATATGGTTAGCCGCCAGATAGCCGACTTCAAGTTTTCCTGCTAATTCCTGAATCGGCGTGCTGTAGAGAAAAATTAAGTTGAGCAGCAGGTATAACACCATCACGATCGCAGTTCCTATCAATAAGGAGCGCGGCACATTTTTCTCTGGTTCTTTCAATTCGCTAGCAATATAGACCGAAGCATTCCAACCGGAATAGGCATAAGCCACATAGACTAGGGAAATCGCAAAAGGAGAACTAAAAATTAGTTGCGAATCATTAGGAGTCGGCAAAAATCCAATCGGTTGAGGTTCTGCAAAGAGAAATCCACAGACGATAAAAACGACAATTAAGAGAACTTTTAAGACAGTAAGAATAGATTGAAAATAACTTCCTACTTGAAGATTTCTGGTATGAATTAAGGAAATTAGGATGACGATGAGGGGAGCGATCGCTAATGGTGCGATCACTGGAAAGACGCGGGAGAAGTACTCACCAAATGCGATCGCCGCCGCCGCGATCGGGGCAGCAAAACCTACGGTGATGGAAACCCATCCCGTTAAGAAACCGACGATGGGATGATACGTTTGGGATAAATAATGAAATTCGCCACCCGATCGCGGCATGGCAGCTGCCAGTTCACTGTAGGAGAGGGCACCGCAAAGGGCGAAGATTCCGCCGATGAACCATAGCAACAATAACGCGAATCCAGATTTAATATCTGCTGCCTGAAAGCCCAAACTGGTGAAAACACCAGTTCCGATTGTATTGGCCACCACCATACAAATGGCTGTGAACAGGCTGATGAGACGAGGGTTTCGACTGAGGTTTGAATGCATTAACTAAGCGTTTTAGTGCTGTTCGAGCGCGGGAAAGCTAGCAAAATCTAAGTTTATTCCACTTAATCTACAGATGCACCCCGTGGTTGTCAGGAAATTGAGTACCTTTGCCAAAAGGATTTGTGGTAAAAGCTGTTTATTTAACAGGTACTTTACCGGAGCTATCCTAGCATTGCTGGCTGGGTGCTATTTTACGAATTTGCTGCCAGCTGCGATCGATGTCGGCGAGTACAGAGCGGATCGAGTGGGCTAACAAATAAGCGATCGCATCAGCGCAGGACAGTCATTGCGATTTCGGAAAGCGGCGATGGACGTTCCCTTGTAGAGTTAGCGCGAATTACTCCGAGTTCCGCTACGCTTCGCATAGGGTTTTCCCGGCGATTATGATAAATTACGGTGAGGCTTTTTGACCGTTGACATGAGGGCATTGCGAGCCATCACCCTAGTGCAGCGCGGTGGAAATAATCTACCCGTTCAAAAATGTTAAAAAGCTTACTGGATCAGCTTTCTTCCCTAAGTATTTTCAAGTGGAAAGGGAGTAACGCATCACCGTCAAAAGCCAGACGATTCGCTCAAGTTAACGAAATGGTTAAAACCTCTCACTCGATCGCGCTGCTAGGCGTGACTCTGCTAGCGCTTGTTCCCGGATGTTCTGCTCAGTTTAATTCTTTTCAAGCATTCATCCACACAACCGAGAATTTCCTAGAACCAAGAACGCTAGCCGCGTTGGCCCAGCCGTCGGATATACCATCGCTTGCACCGATCGATAATCCCGATCCAGCCACGCAACAGAAAGTTCAGCAATTCGTCAACCGACTGTCGGCAAAAGGATTTCCGCAGAAAAATCAAGGAATCTGGATGCAAGTCGGTAATACGGTATTGGCCAATCACCAAGGCACAGTTCCTATACCTGCTGCTTCTATCACTAAAGTGGCAACTACTCTAGTTGCCTTGCAAACCTTCGGTCCCGACCACCGCTTTGTGACACAGTTTGGCACAACTGGCTCGATCCAAAACGGCGTGTTGCAGGGTGACTTGGTGGTTCAGGGAGGAGAAGACCCCTTGTTTGTTTGGAAAGCCGCGATCGAGATCGGCAATCTCCTCAATCAGATGGGTATCAAGCAGGTGAAGGGCAATCTAATCGTTGCTGGCAAATTTTACATGAACTTTGAGGATAATCCTCTCACCTCGGGAAATCTGCTCAAGCGTGGGTTAAATGCCCAACTGTGGCCAGCTGAAGCACTCAGTGATTATCAGGCATTGCCTCCAGGCACGCCTAAACCTCAAGTTGCGATCGCGGGTTCAGTACGAGTAGCGTCTACAATTCCCAGTAACGTGAAACCGCTCGTGCGCCATGAGTCGCCTCCGCTTGCCGAACTACTCAAGACGATGAATGAGTACAGCAACAACTCGATGAACGCCATGTTAATTGAGTCTGTCGGTGGCTTACAAGCGATCGCGCAAAAAGCGGCCCAATCAGCAGGAGTGCCTCAAGCAGAAATCAAGCTGATCGGTTCTGACTTGAAGCGCGTTTCTCCTCGCGCTGCCTGTGCCATGTTTCTGGCAATCGAGCGCTATCTCCAGCCGTACCAGATGACGATTGGGGATGTCTTTGCTGTTGTCGGACAAGACCCAGGAATCCTGAACAAACGATGGCTACCTCGATTATCAGTGATTAAATCGGGGCAGTTGCCGAATGTCAATGCGATCGCTGGAGCTTTGCCGACCCAAAAACAGGGGACGGTTTGGTTTGCGATTATGAATTTTGGCAATAACTATGATGGCTTCAGTAACGAGCAACAACTGCTTTTAAAAAACCTCTTGAACGAGTGGGGAACTGCTCAATCCTTACCAACTGAGTTAGCTCCCTTGCCCGCGAGAAAGAATAATATGTCCAAGAATGAAATTATTCAACAGTGAACTTGTAAATTTGCTGATTTGATGCAATACACTCTGCCTCAGGGCGCACAGCTGTGCGCCCCTAAAAACTGTACTTCACTTCAGGAGAAAACTGCTTAAATTATCATTGTCCTGATTTTGAGCGACTAAAAATCGCTTTGGCTTCTGGAGAAGCAACAAAACGCCAACGCCAAGGTTGATAACTGACTCCTTGAGGATTATTTTCCGGAAAAGACAACTCAAAACCATACTCTTGAGCGTGCAGCGTTAACCATCGGAAAGCATCCGTTTTTGCAAACTCCACCGTTAAATTTTGCTTAGGGGAACGACCATCGCCCAAGTCAACAGCGTAGCCTGTCTGAAGTTCGCTATAACCAGGTGGAGCGATATGTTGAGCGGCGGCTTCTGGCGAACCACTTCGCTGAATCTGAGCGTTGAAGAGTTTTTCCTGGTCAGCACTACTACGAAAGCCGGATATCGGGATAATCGATACACCATCCTTACCTGCTGCCTCGATCAGCTTCATTAGCGCTAATCCAGCATCAGGCGCGAGTCGCTCAAAGTCTTGGTCTTCCTGTTTACTATAATTCGCAATCCCGATCATTTCATTCGGATTACCTTCTGGATAAGGTAAATATCCAAACTTCGCCTCACCTACTATTGCTTTTTGAATTTCTCGATCTGAAAAAATTTTGTCAGCCGCCGGTGAAACTTTGGTAGAAGTAGACTTTAACGATTGGTTACTCAATGGACTAATCGTTAGAGAGGAGGAGGGCAATGGTCTAGATGAATGCTCCATGACAAATTGCAGTGTAGATTGCACATAAACGCATATTCCCCCGACCATAAGCATGACAGGTACAGCTGTCTGCCATCGAATCCGAAACCTCTTTTTGTGGAACTTCATATTCACTCCTATGGTCTGTCAATCTTGGAGAGAAAGCTGATTGAATATTTGCTGTATCTGGTTTTCAGGCGATTGACACATCAGTTCAATAGACTCTTAGCTTGGTCGCATCCAATGCATTCCTCGACAAGTTAATGTAGTCTCTGATGTAGTTTCGGAATGAGATTGATAAATCAATACAATTCTCTTAAGCTGCTGGAACTCTCCTCAGCTCTCGACATTTCAGGTAATTCAGTCCCTAACTGTAGTGGAGGTAGGCTGAACTAAAAAGATTGTGGCGCATAGACTGGCTAGGACTATGTCCTTTGCAAATTTAGAATGTACCCAGCGGTAGAGCTGTCCTGGATTAATCTCAACTCCGAACTCACTTCATTAACCAGAGTTGCTTGGCTCAGTTGTTCTATTACTAGCGATTTTACAACCAGTTGAATTCGGCGAAGCGAACTCGGCTTTAGTCCGGTGATGCATCTTTGGGATGTACTCGATCAATATTACCGAACTTATCCTTGGCTATGACATCAGCCAAGCTACTCATAAACGAATGGGTATCAATAGACCCAAGCTGAATCTCTCAGTAAAATTACTGACGAGCGGGTAACGCATACAATTATAAACCCCGAAGACCAAGCTCTAAACCCCGACAGACACCGCTGAGAAAATCTAAGTCGAGGGTTTCTATCGTGTCGGTTGGTTGATGATAGTGGGGATTTCGCATAAAGGCTGTATCTGTAACCATCATTGCCCGGT
Source organism: Allocoleopsis sp. (assembly GCA_036703375.1). GTDB lineage: Bacteria > Cyanobacteriota > Cyanobacteriia > Cyanobacteriales > Coleofasciculaceae > DATNPC01. The sequence continues at coordinate 7,537 of DATNPC010000187.1, read as the reverse complement.
AACCCCGATCCCAAAAGGGAGAATGGTCGCTCAGGCGTGTCTGTTGCACCATCAAACCTTTATTTGGCACCGGCAACCACTCGCTAGGCGTTCCAGCTTGACGAATACGGCGAGTGAGGCGAATGAGATCGGGAATGGTGGACAAATTGCCAATAAGAGCGATGAAGTTACCGCGATTGGGGTAGAAGTATTGCAACCCTGCTGGATAGCGTTGCGAACCGGGGGCAGAATTACAATAGCCCAGCATTTCTAAGGAAAGCATCAAGCGTAATGGCTGCTGTTGTTGCTTCAAGTCAGTTGCATAAGCCTGACTACCCAGTAAGCCATATTCTTCCATATCGAAGGCAACGAACCGGACGGGGTAGCTTAAGGGTTCAGTCGCAAATGCTCGTGCCAATTCCAGCAATACGGCAACGCCAGTTGCATTGTCATCAGCCCCCGGTGTTCCAGGTACCGCATCGTAATGAGCACCAATCAAAATGGGAGCAGAATTGTTCGGACTTGTTGGAGAAAGATTGAGGATGAGATTCTGATGCGTTTTGCCTCGTACCTGAAACTCATGGGTTTCTACTGTTCCCCACTGTTCTAGCTGCTGACGGATGTACTGCTGGACGTAAAAATGACCGGCTGAGGCGAGGTAAGGGTCGCGATCGCGTACTATCTGGATAAGGTGCGTATGGAGCCTTTCTTTCACATCCAAGGCATGCGTCTCCTGCAATAGCGTTTAGCTTTTACCCCATTGAGTCGTCGCCCAATCTCACTCAACCTAGGTTTCAGACGAGGCTTAAAGCCCCACCTGAAACCTTAATCACTGGTCACTGCTCACTGTTCACTGCTCACTGTTCACTGCTCACTGTTCACTGCTTATTTGCATCCTAGCGACTCGCGAGTCGCCACACCTGTTTTGGAATTAACCCCTTTTGCGACAGCGCAGAGTTTTTTCACTTGGACGCGATCCAAAATTGCATTCGTGAAGTCGGCACCTGTGATGTCAACATCAGTAAAGTTAGAGCGCAGTAGCATTGCTTCTTCCAAAACCGCGTCACTCAAGTCTGCACCTGTGAAATCAACTAAATACGCAATTCCATAAGTAAAATCGGCTCCATGCAGCTTGGCTTGACTCAGAGTAGAACCGCTAAATACTGCACCGCGTAAGTCAGCCTTGCTAAAGTTAGTCAGGTCTAACTTGGCATTGGTAAACTCCTCTGATTGTAAGTTTTGACCCGAAAAATCCTTGCCGATTAGCTCGGAGTCAGCAGTGGAGCGGGATATCGAAGACGAGCTGGCGGCTTGCGCCGGAATTGGGACGCTCAGCAGCAGCATGAACGCCAAGATGATTGCAGCTAATCGTTGAAGATGCCTCATTCTGGATTGGTAATTAACGAGCCGTTTGCTAGTTCAACAATGTTCCCGGAAAAGCCCGTCTAGGCACTTTCCCTATTCATTTTAAGACGTGTTGGTTCACGTCCCGAATACATGAGCCAAGGCGATCTACAGAAATTCTCCTTTTGCGATCGTTACAACCTTACCACCTACTAATACCTCTATCGTGTCCTGACATCTCTGGGCTTTGAGCAATAACAGTGAAGGTCTGCCTATTTCATATCCTTGCTCGACTCGAACATCCACGGGCTTGTCTCCAAAGTAGGAGTGTTCCACCAAATACCCTGCCAAACAGCCATTCGCACTGCCCGTAGCTGGGTCTTCTGGGATACCTAAGAACTCAGCAAATACACGCACGCTCAGGTTGTTCTCCGAAGAGTAGGTTTGCGGGCAGAATACAAGGATTTCTTTGGACTGAGTTTTCTCAACCAGTTCCAAGAACTTCTCTCGGTTGACTCTAATTCGTTTTAGCGATTCATGGGTTTTTAAGGGAACAATAATAAAGGGAATACCCGTAGACACTTCTTGAATTGGAACGCGCGAGTCAACTTCATCCGGAGCTAGATTTAATACTGGCGCTAGGGCATTCGCGTCTAAGATTTGATGAAAACTCGGTGGGTTTTGGCGCATCCATAAGACTTCCCCCGCATCGTCACTAGCGTGCCAAGTCACCGGAATTTGCCCAACTTTTAAATTTAAATTGACAACTTCAACCGGCTCTTGAATAATCTCTTTTTGGATGATGTAAGCAGTCCCTAAAGTTGGATGACCGGCGAAAGGTAATTCTTTTTTAGGTGTAAATATTCGGACATTATAGCCTCCATTTTGGGGAGTTGGAGAGGTTAAAAATGTAGTCTCTGAATAATTTATCTCCTTAGCAATTTGTTGCATTTGCTCGTCAGATAGAGCAGTCGCATTGGTGAAGACAGCAAGCTGATTGCCTGTATACTGGTCGATCGCAAACACATCAACGATATAAAAGGATAGGTTTTTCATACTGACTGTAGTCTCTAGATGTCATCGATATCGCTTTAACTAAATAACACAATATAGCTAAATGGCAGTTTAAGCATTTTGCGATCCCCAAATAGAATTAGCTCGCAAAAACCCAGGATTTAGAGTTGAGCGGGATCGCTCCAAAAAGGACTCTATCGATCCGATCGCGAAACTCTGTATACTGTAAAACGGTTTGCTCGTGAGAGTGTATTTATCTTAAAAAATCACTGCATATGCCATTATTCGGACTTTTTTGGATATCTTCCTGGGTTAGCTGTTTACTGGCATCTAGCCAGAATTTATTCAAAGTACCCGATCACCTAGGCAGTGTTTTTCCCGCCAGGGTGCTCTCAGCGATCGGTAGCCCCCTAGAAACCCCACCTTCTAAAGCATTTCCGACGCCGCTATCTACAGGAGTCTGGTCGTCTATCTCTTCCGCTACCACTATCCCTAACCTGGCATTTCAAAGCAGTGCCAGTGGTTCTCCGTTTCACCCCCAACAAGTTCAATTTCCTAACCATCCTCTCGGTTTTGGGACTCCAAAAAGCACCTTGTGCAGTCCACAGGGAGAACCCCAAGAAAACACCTTAACCGTTGCCAAAATACCATCATCCTCAACCCCATCATGGACGGCCTCATTGAACGAGACGTCTCCCCCGAAGGTGTCGGATGGAACATTCTCGCAGCAGATTATGCAGGTGATAAAGAATTTATTACCTTGGCGTCAAAGCGACGAGTCGGTGGGAAAATCATTAGCAGCTTCGGTGCGAGTGGTCAGTACTCATTCTTGGGAACAAGTGGACGACCCAGCAAACACCAAGAAACCGCTGGTCAAGCAAGGCTTATGGCGATATTCGCAACTGCTGGCAAGCCGCGCCTTTGCGGCTGTTCCGTCTAAAGGACGAGAGCAATTCCAAGTTTGGCTGAAGGGACGAGTCATTGCTCAACTGACCAAGCAAGAACAAGCGAATTTGATGGCTAAGCGTCTCAAACAAATTTTGTTAGATTCGTCGGAGTCAGTTTTAAATACCGCGAACGCCGAACCAGGGATGATTGATAACCTACCAGCGGTGAAGATAGGCGATCGCATTTTAATCAAAATTGACGATAAGTTAGCCACCGATGTAGGCCGCAACGCCGAACTTCTCGCCATTGAATGGACGAACAACCTCCGTATCACTTTAGGAAAAGTGGCGTTACCTCTGGCGGAGGCTCAGAAGCGAATGCACAACCTAGCCGAAACACCAAAAAAGTTTGACGGACTCGCCTCCTGGTACGGACCGCAATTTCATGGACGCCCTACGGCTACAGGGGAAACCTACAATCAGCACGAACTTACAGCCGCTCATCCTTTCTTGCCGTTCAATACTTATCTCAAGGTAAAAAATCTCAAAAACGGCGATTCGGTTGTAGTCCGGATTAACGATCGAGGTCCTTATGTCTCCGATCCAAACAGAAACTTAGATCTTTCGCAGGAAGCCGCTCGTTGCCTCAATAGTGAAAAGGTGGGCGTGATTCCGTTTGAAGCCATCATCATGCAACCACCCTCAGCTCGTTAAAACAGTGAGCTGTGAACAGGGCCCAGGTTTCACTCGTAGGATTTGGACTCCAAGTGAAACTTACCATCTCTGATAGGTGTCTCTAACGCCCTATGTAGCTGTACAAAAAAACTGGCCACTGCTCACTGCTCACTGCTCCGAGGGACGCAAACAGCGGATTGCTTCTAGTAATCCTCTGGCTTTGTTGAGGGTTTCCTCGTATTCTTTTTCGGGTTCGGAATCCGCCACTAACCCAGCACCGGCTTGGACTGAAACGGTGTGTTTACCTGATTCTTGCAGGCGAACGACCATAGTACGAATTGCGATCGCGCTATTGAGCTGACCCTCAAAATCATAGTAACCGTAGACTCCGGAGTAAGGTCCGCGACGTTCTGCCTCCAATTCGTGAATAATTTCCATTGCCCGAATTTTGGGGGCACCACTGACGGTACCGGCTGGGAAGCAAGCTTTGAGTAAGTCCCAAGCTGTTTTATTCTCGTCGAGTTCTCCAACGACATTGCTCACAATGTGCATGACGTGGGAGTAACGCTCGATTACCATCAGTTCATCGACTGTGACTGTTCCCTTTTTGCAGGCGCGACCTAAGTCATTACGACCCAAATCGACGAGCATGACATGTTCGGCAATTTCTTTCGGATCTTGCAGCAATTCTTCGGCAAGAGCATTATCCTCCTGGAAAGTTTTACCTCGGCGTCGAGTCCCGGCAATCGGGCGTAGAATTGCCCGAACTCCCCCTTCCGGTGCTTTGGTTGCCTTGACCATGACTTCTGGGCTAGAGCCAATGATTTGCCAGTCCCTAAAATTGAAATACGCCATATATGGCGAGGGATTAATCAAGCGCAGGGAGCGGTAAAGTGCAAAGGGGTCACCACTGTACTCTGCCGAGAGGCGCTGTGACAGCACAACCTGGAAGATGTCTCCAGCCCGGATGTATTCTTTAGCTTTTTCGACATTCGCGCAGAACTGCGATACTTCCGTGTTGCTGGTATAGGAGAGTTGTCGAGTCGCACTTTCCGGCGGCGTCCACTCCATAATGGTGTCCGCAGCGGATAAGGGGAGTTGCAACTTACTCACTAGCGCTTGCACGCGATCGCAAGCTTGTTGATAAGCAGCTTGTAAATCGGCGGCATTACGTAAATCCGCATACGCGATCGCCCAAATCTTACGCTTCACCTGATCGAACACAATCAGGTTGTCCACCTGCATCCACAACCCATCCGGCAAATCGCTCTCCGTTGCCGGGTAAACAGGGACGCAGGGTTCGATCCAACGAATCAGTTCATAGCCCCAAAACCCAAACAATCCGCCAATCCCTGGCGGCAATTGAGGCAACTTAACGGGGTGATACGGTTTCAGGCAGTTGGTCAATGCTTCAAACGGGTCTCCCTCAAACACCGTTACCGAAGCATCTCGGTGGGTCTGAATCGTGCGCTCTCCTCTGGCTTCCAAAACCCATAACGGGTCGCAGCCTAAAAAACTGTAGCGTCCCAGCGTCTCTCCACCTTCTACCGATTCTAAGAGGAAACTGTAAGGCTGACCCGCACACACCTTATACCAAGCAGACACCGGGGTCTCTAAGTCTGCCACCCACTCCTGGTAAACCGGAACAAAATTACCGTGTTGAGCTAGTGCTGAAAACTGCGAGAAATCCGGGAAAATCATGATTTGATTGAGAGGCTAGGGTCTAGAAGCGAAGGGTTAGGAAGGAGACTAAGGACTGGATGGTCTGGAAACAAGATTAGAGAGTTTACTTAATCCCTCACTCTGGTTTCCTTAACCTCCAGTCCTTAATCTCTAGTCCCTATTGATTAAACCTCATAGGGTTTTTTACCGCTGAATTTCAGCGTGGCGGGTTCTGGATTGTTACCGATCTTGCGGTCCTGTTTGCCAACATAGGGACGACCTGGGTTGACTTTCTCAGGGAAAACACCGTCTTTGGGATGGATATACTGGATTTCACCATTGGGGAAAACCCGGTAAATCTTGTAGTTGTTGATTTTGAATTTTGCCCGCAGTTGCTGACCGCCTAACGCGATGCATTGCTCTTTGCGAGCGAGGTATAACAGGTTAGCTCCTTCGCGCATGACGGCGGAGCCACCAGTGGGCATTTCAAACACTTGTTCTTTGGGGCTAGTCCAGGTAATTGCGTATTTTTCTTCTACTTGGGCTTTTGTTAGCAATCCGCCAGTGCTACCCCCAAAGATAGGAGCTTGGCCCTGCAATGTTTCGGTTTCTGCCATAGTTTATTTTCTCAACTTTATTTAGGGCATTTACGGCATGCTATCACCGAGGTCGTACAAGGCTAGCTAGTCTGTCAAGAACTGTAACAGTTTGTTAGTCATTACTCAGTCTATTAACTCTGGGTTTGCAATCCGCTGTCTGTGTTGGACTGCCTCCTCGTTGCGGGGGAGCGCTCGTCGAGGGCAGTGGGATTGCCGTTGGATGCCGATCGCCTTGACTCTAAGGAAGGAGCGTTAATGGGCACGGTAAAGTGAAATTCGCTCCCTTGGTCTTTCCCTGCCGAATCTGCCCAAATTTCACCGCCCCACCCCTTGACAATTTGACGGCAAATTGCTAGCCCCAATCCCGTCCCTCCAGTAGTGCGCCGCAAGGCACCTTCTTCCTGGTAGAAGCGATCGAAAACGTCTTCTAGGCGGTTGGGTTCGATGCCGCGACCCGTATCTGCTACCGTGACTTCCAACATCGTCCCATCATTGCATCGAGTCTGAATCGTGACTTGCCCTTGAGGACTGGTAAATTTGCAAGCATTGTCTAGAAGCTTGGCTAGCGCTTCGACCAGCCACTCACCATCGGCTCGGATTAAAGGGAGGTCATCTGGCACCTGTGTGGCAATCTGCGGACGCTCGTTCTCCGCTCGGCGAGCGCGAACGTTACTAACGGCTAGCTCGATGCATTCGGTCAGAGAGAGGGGTTCTGGGTGCCATTCCACGCGACCGCTTTCTAGGCGGGAGAGGGTGAGGAAGTCTTGAACCAGCGTTCGCATGCGTTCGGCATCTGCTAAAGCGGTGTTGAGCATGACTTGGCGCAACTCTGGAGACATATCCGGTTCGCTGGCGAGGCTCTCCAAGCAAACTTGAATCGTGGAGAGGGGAGTCCGCAGTTCATGCCCGGTAATCGCAACTAAGTTGCTGCGGGTACGGTCGAGTGCTTCTAGCTGCTGGTTTAAATCTTCCAGGTTGGCGTAGGCTTCCGCTTGAATCAGGGCGACACCGACTTGAGTGGCGATTGCTTCTACGAGTGCTACTTCATCGTCTTTCCAGTGGTAAGGTTTCGTCCCGCAATGGTGTAATTCCACCATTCCCAGCAACTGACCCTGATAGACCACCGGCACCATCAAAAGCGATCGCACGGAAAACTGTTGCAACAGTTTTTTTAAGGTAGTAAAGGATGACTTGCTACTAGCGCGATCGGGTAAACTTGTCGATCGCGATTTTGACTTAGTCTTACGCGAAGCATTACTTTGGTTAATCCGGGCGTCTGTTTGAGTATCTTCGACGTAAACCGGTTCCCGTTGCTGAACCACCTCTTGAAATAGAGCATTATCTCCTAAGAGCCAGGTTTGCCCTCGTGCGGGAGCA
>DATNPC010000186.1:0-6241 GCA_036703375.1 Allocoleopsis sp. | reverse complement strand
ACCGAGAATCGAATCAATTTCTCCCCTTTCATCGAGAACTGGTACATACTTGACAATCGTCGTGATGTTGCCAACATGAGGCAGTGCGATCGGGCATTCTTGGGTTTGTAGGGTGCGTGTCTCGACTGCACGCAGTAACAGAGGCAAATACCCCTGTGTCATCTCGCTCGACCAGATTTCTTCATCCGTATGTCCGAGAACTTCCTCTAAGGATTTTCCCGTGAGTTTCAGGGCTTGAGTATTGACGAACTGGATGCGCCGATTGGCATCATAGATCGCAAATGCATCGGGAAAATGCTCGATCGCTATCCGAAACTGCTGTTCGCTCTTGTGCAGTGCCTCCTCACTGGCCTGAAATTTTCGCACGCTCGCCTCTAGCCGTCGATTAGTTGTGTGTAATGCTTCACACAGAGTGCTAATAAGTATTCCTTCTAGCACGAACAGACTGAGGCGGACACTATCGCTGAAATCAAACTTCAGTGAATGCGTTGGCTCGATAAAGAAGTATGTACTCAGTAGAGCCGACGAAAACGTCGATAACAATCCTGCTGACATCCCCCCGTACCAGGCACTTACCATAACTGCGCCAAAAAACATCAAAAAAGGAGACTCTGACATCGTGACCCAAGGGTTAACGAGCAGCATTAGCAGCATTGCTAACACAACGGCTAATACGGCAATGCCATAGCACTGCCTTTGGGAGCGTGTCGCTGTCACCATTTCGTTTTTGGTTGTATGGCTATGAGATTGCGGATGCACCTTGCCTAGAGAGCTAGCGAGATACGCCACAGCTAGCCTCCTGTCTTAAGAGTCTGACGTTCTTTGCAAAAGGAATTCATAAGTCCCTAGACAGATTTCATCGCTTTATGAGTAGCCACGTCAATCTGTCGTTAGGCAGATTGAATTTTCTTGTGCGTTTGGATGCTCGGTATTGTCTGATACCAAATCCGGGTTAACTATCCCCTTTGTAAGAAAGCTGGGGGAGCTGGGGAGGCTGGGGGAGAAACATCACTAGCGCATTGAAAGGGGGGGTTATAAAAGCGGATTTGGTATGAGTGCAATTACACCTCGCCCTGTGCGCGCCAAGGCACAGTTGCTCGATCGCGCGAGAAATATTACAAAACTTTAAGTCCTCTCAAATCCCAATTTAGCCGTTGATGCCTTTAAACCGTTCCTGTGCCGTCTTAAACGCATCCTGCATCACGGACTGAATTTTCTTAGGATCGGGTTTCTTGCCTCCCATTAAGTCACCGAAATACACGCAGGCACCTTCCCCCAATGCCCAAGTGTAGGCAGCTGCCCAGGAAGCGGCGATCGCACTACCAAAACCGGGTATAAATTTAATTAACTCTCGTCCCACTGCTCGTGCCAAAAAGCCGGTAGCGATCGCGCTGACAATTCCCCCTGCCTGTGAGGGAGTCAGCGTCTGCCCATATAATCTTCCCAAAAGACCGACCATCGAGACTTGTATTGCCGTCAGCACGGGCATACTGGCAAAGGGTAGCGGCACAGCCTCGATCGCGGCAGCCGCGATCGCAAAGGCTAACATATAACGGCGTCCAACATCCCGGTAGAGGTTGCCCAGTTGCTTACCCGTCTCCTCCCGATCCAATAACTGATACATTGCACTGGCTTCTGCTTCTGGGAGTAAGTCGGCTAGAGCATTTCTCAGGGCCTCTAAACCATAAAACACTGGCGTATAGCCGTCCTCTTCCAGGGTAAAGTCGATCGTTACAGCGCGATCGCATAATCCTGCAAAGGATTTCTCGATCGCTGCAAATGCTCGGTTAACCGCCTCATAGTCGGGTGGATAGGCAGGATGATCGTCAGTACCGGGAGGATACACCTCATGCAAACACGTCACTACGAGTAGGCAGGGAATGTCTGGATACTTCTGCCGCAATTGAGTTGCAATCTGTCGCAGCGTGTCGGTTGCAAAGTCATTGATTTTAACCGTTAGAATCAGAATTCTCGCAGAAAGAGTTTCCTGTTGCAAATCGCCAATCAGTTCCTGAACAATCGCTTGAGTGTCCTGATGCACATCTCCCAACCCAACCGTATCGGTAAAAATGAGTAACGGCAGTTCACTCGACGGATAAGCATAGCGTTGAGTATGTTGCGTGTGGGGACGAAATCCCTGCCCCACAATCTCAGCCGAAACTCCCGTCAATCCCCGCACGATCGAACTCTTTCCAGCTTGCGGCTTGCCAATTAGGAGCGCTTCCGTTGTTGGGAGTTCTGCCCGAACCTTCTCTAAAATCTCTGCAACCTGTTCTTCGCTGACACTAAACCAGCCAGCAACCGTCTGTGTCACTCGATCCACGGGTAAGAGTTTCGTCAAGCTGGATGTGGCATTGTTCCAGACACCCGCAAGACGATTTGACCAGGAATTATCCACCGATTCAGGCATTGCACCATCAGTCGGTTCACTGGACGGCTGAGAATCAGTTAGCGGCGAGTCACTATCGCGTTGCTCAGTCATGGGTATCAAAACGGCAGATCTTCCGGCGAAGAAAGCTAAAACTAAATCCTTGTCTATCATTATTCCGAATAAGACTGCATCAGCTCAAAGTAAGGGAAGATTTTTTCTGTTACGGCAGGCTTACAAAATTGAGAGGAAGGTTTAAGTATCATGTACATCCCCAATGCCTTTCGAGAAGAAGACACTGAAAAACTAGTTGCCTTAATGCGTACCAATAGTTTTGCCACATTGGTGTCTGTTCAAAATAATATTCCTGTTGCTTCGCACATTCCCCTCGTCGTCGCTGTGCAAGACAATGTCGTTAAGCTAATCGGTCATCTTGCCAAACTCAATCCTCAATGGAAGACCTTTGGAGCGAGTGAATCACTGGCTGTTTTCACTGGACCTCATGCTTATGTTTCACCATCTTTATATGAAAAGCGTGAGAGCGTACCAACCTGGAACTATATCGCCGTTCATGCTTATGGTGTGCCTCAAGTCATTACTCTTACTGACTCGCGGGAACTGATGGACGAGATGATAGACGCAATGATTGACACTTACGGTTCTGATTACAAATCGCAGTGGCACAGCTTATCTAACAACTTCCGCGAAGGAATGATGAATGGAATTGTTGGTTTTGAGATGACGGTTACGCGGCTGGAAGGGAAATATAAACTCAGCCAAAACCGCAGTCATACAGACCAACACAATGTTGCACGCACGTTGCTACAGAGTGCAGACCCCAATGCTCAAGCTGTAGGTGCAGCCATGCAACACAATCTCGAAAGCGACCAACAGCAATAATCAGCTTTTTCCCCTAGGATAAGTTGAGGCAGACAATCCTTCATTTGAACTCTTCGTATATGACCACTGCTGTAAATCCGTCTTCCCGATTGACTGTCCAGCTAGTGAATTGGGTGTTGTCCAATAAACCCTTGTTTCATCTCGCCAAGCAACAAGCTCGTCGGATGATGAAAAAACGGGCAGCATCAATTGGAGTGGACTGGACGCAGGAAGTGGCAGTTCTTCGCTCTAGAGGAGGTACTGAGGAGTTCTCAGCTGAGTGGACGGCAGAGTTAGCTCAAATTCAAAATCCTCAGCTCAACTATCCCGACTATTATCTGCGTCCTTTTCACGCTTACGAGCAGGGCAACTTGAGCTGGGACGCCGCGATGGAAGTAGAAGTGGCAGCATATGCTGTGCACGCCCGACTCTGGCCGGATGCAGGACGTAAGAATAGTAACCGACTGCGTGAAAATTATATTGCAGCTCTCAAAAGCCATATCTCCTCAGCTCCCCAATCGATTGTCGATTTGGGATGCAGTGTAGGCATGACCACATTTGCGCTTCAGGAAGCCTATCCAACCGCTCAGATTACTGGAGTGGATTTGTCTCCTTATTTTCTCGCGATCGCTCGCTATCGCAGTCAACAACGTCAGGCTAATATAAATTGGATTCATGCCGCCGCCGAGTCTACCGGGCTACCCAGCGCATCGTTCGATTTGGTTTCAGTTTTTCTGGTGTTTCACGAATTGCCGCAATCTGCCGCCATCGCCGTGCTGCATGAGGCTCGACGATTGTTGCGTCCTGGAGGGCATTTAGCGATTACGGATGTCAATCCCCACTCCCCGACTCACGCTAAGATGCCGCCCTACATTCTGACGTTGCTCAAAAGTACAGAGCCTTATATGGATGAATATTTTGCCTTAGATCTGGAAAATGCGATCGCAGAAGCTGGATTGGAACGTCCTACCGTCACATCGATTAGCCCTCCGCATCGAACGTTGATTGCTAAAGCCCAATGAGACAACGCTGAATTTATCTCTAGAGCAAGAGAGGGGCTACCACGCCACCTCCTCTGTAATGCATATCTCGAATTGGTTGGGAGATAGGTAGGAGTAGGTTTGTTGGCTGGCACCTTAAGACTGTAACCGTTGTTTAAGCTGGAATCCACACCACACTGGCTATGTTGATTTTCGAGGAGCATTTTCAAGACAATCGTCACAACTGGTCTACGAGGGATTCTGACGAATGCACCCTCGCCCTGGAAGCGAACCATTATGTATTTGAACACAAGCGTTCTGGTCATTTCTGGTGGCTGACGTGGAAATCTGCGGGCTTCTTCTATGACAAAAAAGAATTTCGCATGTATGTCGTGTTGGAGAAAGTCACTGGAGTATCCAATCAGGGATATGGTTTTGCTTGGGGACTTTTAGATACCAGTAATTTCTTTGAATTTGTTATCTGTGACACCGGGTACTACCGAATCTCGCAGTACAAAAACGGTGAATTCAAAGAATTCGTTGCTTGGAAACGCTGCTCTGGAATTCGACAGCCCAATGCCATCAACATTCTTGAGATTCGGCGTAACGGGGATGTTGTGGAGTTTTATATCAACAGCGTGTTGGTTGAAACGCTTCCGGCAGATACCCTGATGCAGGTGCCAGACCGAAATTTTGGCTTCGTAGTTTATAACCAAATTAAAATCAAGGTGCATAGCTTGATCGTTAGCGCCTCTACCGAAACTGACCTTAACCAATCTAATCGGTCTGATGTTGCCACCAAAGCCTCGTTGTTAGAGCATGAGCCACCGGCAGATGACACGTTGGAAAAGGTACTGACCGATTTAAAGGCGTTGGTTGGACTCGATCGCACCAAGCAACAACTTTTCTCTTTGGTAAGATTCCTGAAGGTGCAAGCTGAACGGCAAGCGCGAGGACTCAAGACGGTAGATACCTCACTGCACCTCGTTCTATATGGTCCACCGGGTACGGGGAAAACTACTGTTGCGCGATTAGTCGGTCGTTTGTATAAACAACTCGGTCGCCTCCAGCGCGGACATGTAGTGGAAACCGATCGCGCTGGTATCGTTGGTGGATATATTGGACAAACCGCGCTGCGCGTAGACAGTGCAGTTCAGCAAGCGCTAGATGGCGTGTTGTTTATTGACGAAGCCTACGCGCTTGCCCCCAAAGATGGCTCGTCCAATGATTTCGGTCATGAAGCGTTGCAAATCTTGCTCAAACGCATGGACGATTGTCGCGATCGACTAGCTGTGGTGGTGGCTGGCTACGCCGATGAAATGGAGTACTTCATCGCCTCCAATCCAGGTTTACAATCTCGTTTCAGTCGATTGTGTTACTTCGACCACTACACGCCGAGCGAGCTGGTGTTGATTTTCGCAAAATTCTGTCAGGACAGCGGATACACCCTCGATCTGTCAGCGCGGATTGCCCTTCAATCCATCTTTGAAACTGCTTATGCCCAACGGGACAAAAATTTTGGTAACGGGCGTTTTGCTCGGAATATCTTCGAGCGCAGCATTGAACGACAGGCCAACCGGATTGCAGATTGCCTGAACGAGATGGATGACTCGGCGCTCTCTCTCATTACAGCAGAAGACTTGAAAATTGCTGACTTATAAGACGTTGGACAAAGAATATAGCAATTTTTTCAACGCGATCGCTCGGGAGACATTGCATAAGTGCGATCGCCTCAGGAGATATAAGGTTACAGAATAATTGCGACAGAAGTCCAAATACCTTGATTTCGACATCAATCAAGGTAACTGGATTTCTATGAGCGATCGACTCAACATTTATAAATCAGAGTCTTTGGGACGCTTTCTACAACAAGGCTAGTGCATCCCGGCAGAAGTAACTGACCACCCCTTGGGGTGGTAAAAAAGAGGAGAGACACACTCACTCCAAGTCGCTGTCTCGACTGATTAGGAACGTTCTGTTTACATGGCTTACCCTCAAGCATCTCGTATCACTT
>DATNPC010000185.1:0-4743 GCA_036703375.1 Allocoleopsis sp. | reverse complement strand
AAGTGATACGAGATGCTTGAGGGTAAGCCATGTAAACAGAACGTTCCTAATCAGTCGAGACAGCGACTTGGAGTGAGTGTGTCTCTCCTCTTTTTTACCACCCCAAGGGGTGGTCAGTTACTTCTGCCGGGATGCACTAGCGGGTTTGCGATCGCAAAACAGGACGTTGGCTTTGACTCCTTGGGCGTAGAAGATGCCTGTAGGCAGTCGCAGCAGAGTGTGGACATCGCATTCTGCCAGTAACTTACGTCTGACGGTTTCCCCGGCACCGCCTTCAAATAGCACGTTATCCGGCACGACTATCGCCGCTTTGCCGTTAATCGCCAGCAGGGTTTTGACGTGCTGGAGGAAGTTGAGCTGTTTGTTCGAGGTGGTTGCCCAGAAGTCGTCCCGTTCGTAGGTTAGGGATTCTTTGTCTGCCTTGCCATCCCCGTTGAAAATTGTGATGCTGCTCTTTTTGCCGAAGGGGGGATTGGTCAGCACCATCTCAAACCGTTCACCGGGGTCAGAGATAAGGCTGTCTCCGGTTTCCACCGGGCTTTCCTCACCGCTGATGCCGTGCAGGTAGAGGTTCATCGCACACAGGCGCACCACGCCATCGGCTACGTCTTTGCCCTTGAACGTCATGTATTTGAGGAACTGCTTCTGCGCTTTGTCGAGGCGATAGCGATGGGAAATATAGCGGTTCTTACACCAGTGAGGTACAGTACACCTGTCTACTATTAAGCTTTCCAGCTTGAAAACTGTACCTCATGCGATCGAGAACCGCTATATAATCGTGGGCAATTAGGAAAAAGCCGCCAGTGCCGCAGGCAGGGTCGCAGATTCTCTGCCCTGGTTCCGGGCGCATGACTTCGACGATTGCCTTAATTAAGGCTCTAGGGGTAAAATACTGTCCCGCACCGCTTTTGGTGTCTTCGGCGTTTTTCTGCAACAGCCCTTCATAGATTTCGCCTTTGACATCGACATCTAATCCCACCCAGGTTTCTGAGTTAGTCAGTTCAATCAGTCGTTTGAGTTTGGCGGGGTCTTGAATTTTGTTCTGGGATTTGCGGAAGATGACGCCTAACAGCCCTTTTTCTTTGCCGAGGTTTTCCAGGGTTTTGCGGTATTGGATTTCTAAAGCGTCACCATCTTGCGATCGCAAACTCTGCCAGTTATAGTCTGAAGGAATCGTCGAGGGTTTACCCAGCAGGGTGGTTTGCTCGTCTGCCATTTTCAAAAACAGCAGGTAGGTAAGCTGTTCGACATAATCGCTATAGCTAACGCCGTCATCCCGTAGGACGTTGCAGTAGTTCCAGAGTTTTTGGACAATTGTGGAAGATTCGTTAGCCATTGGTTGTAACTGGAGTCTTTACCTGAATTTTGGGAATCTGTTGTGCTGTTAAGGTGACGATTTTCCTATTCCGTTGAACGTCAACGATTAAAAATCATGGGGCAGTACTATAAAGAGAGTAAATACCACCAAGAAGTCAGAATCAACAATTCCACTTCCTTTCAACTTTAATTTGCCTTACGCTAAAAGTTTAGAACGTTACTCAAGCGAAGAACTGCGTGAAAAATTTGACGAAAGGGATTCAAAATAACAATTGGAATGAAGAGGATGTAGTCATTGCTATCGGTGAATATGGAGCCATTTTATACTATCCAGAAGATTGAGAGTTATAGCGGTTCTTACACCAGTGAGGTACAGTACATCTCTCTACTATTAAGCTTTCCAGCTTGAAAACTGTACCTCATGCGATCGAGAACCGCTATATTAATTTTATGGGAATCTATGGCTTCGTTATTGCATTGAGCCATTCTTAGCCCAATTTGCCTGTTGTTGCACGGATGGGGGGATGTCTTTACGCGATTTCAAAAAGCGATTAATAGTAGCCTTCACTTCCTCAGAATGATTGTGACACCAATGGTTTAAGCCGTGGAGCGCACTTTCACAGCAAGCCCAGGACTTGAGATATAAGGTTTGTTCCATCACGGCTAAACAGATACGATTGAAATCCGGGTTAGATGTCCCCCAGGTGGGAAAAATGTCCCACCACATATAGCAGATAAAGTCTAACTCTTTGCTGCCTGCATAGTGTTTTTGATTGGGTTCACATTTTTGGGCAAAAAAGTCTTTGAATAGGGTAAAGATTGAGTTCAAACACTGCTGTCTTTGATTCCAAGGCACTGAATCATCAAAAACGGCGGCAATCATTTTATCGTAGCTGTTCAGTAGGTAGTTTAACCCTTGACCGACTTGGTCAGCTGAGTAGGGGGTAAAGCTTTCCTTGGGATAGGAGAAGAGGCGAGTCAGATATTCAATTTGAAGGAGAGGTGATTTGGGTGCGATGACTCCATCTTCAAGTTCATCACTCCACTCTTTTACTTCTTGTCCAAATAGGGAATCAAGCCAGGTTTCAAAGCTAGGTTCACTGTTCATGGAAGAAATAGCTAAAGAATAATTCTCCTATTCGTCCTCATCATTCCAATCGTCTTCCTCCCAATCATCTTCTTCACTCCCATACTGTGAAGGCGCTTCACCATATTTTTTCAGAACCTTTGGCTTTTTGATTTTGGCATTAGGCGGCTGAATTTCTTCCAGTTGCACGTCAAATTCCCAGTTATCACCAAAATCAAACAGAAATATCATCCTATCGCCGGGTTGCAGTGGCAATTCACCCACACTGACTTCTGTTGTTGAAGGAGATTCTTCGCAGTAGGGATGACTGACCTGTCCGCTACGACCAAATCGGTCTTTGTAACGAAATTGGTACAAATGGTCGCTGTCAAAGTCAAAGGCATCCAGGATACTATCGCTTAAGCAATCTAATTCCAGTTTGGCGGGGATGGCGATGCGCCGCCAAGCTTTGGCGAGGGACACTTTAAAGATATAAATTCCTTCGGTGAAATCGCGGCTAGTCAGGACTAAGTTATTTTCCCATTCAGGAAAGAAGGGTTGGAAATGGGTTTGTAATTCTCCGAAAACCACATTGACGTTACTCTGAGACTCCCAGACAAAGCCTTTTTTGCCATAAATTGCAAACAGCAACCGCAGCATGGCATCGCCAAACGGCAAGCGTTGTAAACGGGTAATGCGCCATCCTTTTCCGGCTTCTGGTTTTCCCGATTGCACGGATAGGAAGCCAAATAAATCGAGAAGGGCGATGTTGTGAATTCCTGGATAATAGGAGAATTCGTTTTGGTCAGTATATTTGGCAATCTTTAAGCCTTTGTCGGGAATTTTTGCCCAAAAGTTCAAGCATTTGAACAGGTTCCCCGTTGGGTCGTATCGTTCTCCTAAAATTTCTTCATTTCCCCAAATCATCCAAGCTTCTAGGAGAGTGAAATAGCGTTCGGTAGGGTTGAGTTTTGTCCAGGTTTGGAGTACGGTTTCGTCTAAAACCAGAGTTTGTTTTTTCCCAAGGTGTTTGACTTGAGATAGCCCGGAGGCGCGTAATAACAAATAGAGTCCGTTGATGTAGGGGTAGGATTTTTGTTGAGGGCGTTTCAGATTGGTTTCGATGGGATGACTCAGACGGGAGTTGAGTTCGGGTAGTGATTTGAGGGGAAAGAGGTTGTGAATCCCACTAACTTCAGTGCCGTTGGGGTGCAGGAAGTCTAGCAGGGTTTGAAAGTCACGCAGAATGGTGCCAGGGCTATTTTCATCAATGGCAAGTTGCTGAAGTAGCTGTTGTTGTTCCTCGGTTAGGGAAGGAATGGACGGGGCGAGTACCTGGGAGTAAAGCTGTGAGAATAGGTCTTGCATAGCCCTGATTCAATGCGTGATGTTAACAGTTTAGAGGCTGTTGAGGTCTAGACGCTTCTCAAAATAACTCCAGTTGTTGGGATTTCCCTGGTTGCTTCTGTTTCTTTTTGGCTTTGGCTTCCGCTTCTCGTTTGGCTTTCTCAGCTTTGATGCGTTCTAGTAGTTTATCAGCAGGTTCGTCGGTGGGGTCTTGGGGGACTAGCTTGCCTTCAAAGGCTTTCTTTAAAATACTCTGGCGTAGTTTTTCTGCACGCTTGAGGTTTTGGTTTACAAGAGTTTCTAATTTGTCAACTACAGACAGATGACGCTCAACTTCAGACACAATTTTTGGTTGTTCTTCTGGTGAGGGTAGAGGAATAGGAAAAGCACTTAGCTTGGTAAGGTTAATGGAAGCAAGGTTTGTTGTTTGTTTCCCCTCTCGCATAAAATAACTTGCACCGTAGGTATTACCGAACCAAGAGACAAACTTTGGTGATACATCTGTACAGTACAGCCTGCCTCGAAAAACATGATTTTGATGAATACATTCAGGTAATTCACCGTTCCATATCCAGCCACGCCCTAGTTTATCTCTATCACCACCTTCATTAAACAGGATGTCCCCTGGCTTAAGGAGCAGTTCTGAAATAGCAGATTCAGGTGCTTCAATTTCTTTCATTTCATTCAAATCAAGATACCCCCGCTGAACATTAGCAACTCGCAGGTAAGGAACTTTTCTCCCATTTTCTACTTGGCGTTTGCTGTCCTTTGTAATTCCACCCTTTAGTGCTGTTATAGTATCTAATCTTGCCCACACCCACCCATCTGGTAGTTCAGGCAAATCAGAGGTATCTGGTGGAACTGGCTCCTTATATTTCAGCTTCCAACTAAGCTGCTACGCAGATAATTTGCATAAAATGGTAATTGGATAAACCTGAGCATCTACTGCTATGCCAGCGCCAAATTATCTCACTCCTACTCAAAAAGAAAATTTACAAAAAGCCCTGCGTGAG
>DATNPC010000184.1:0-12289 GCA_036703375.1 Allocoleopsis sp. | reverse complement strand
TGTCCCTATCCTCCAGGAATTCCAGCCTTGATGCCGGGAGAACTCATCAACCCGGCATCAATTGAATACCTCCAACAAGTCCTGCACTTGGGAGGGAATATTACAGGCTGTAGCGATCCCAGCTTAAAAACATTAAAAGTGGTGCGTTGTTAATACAAATCATGCCAATTTTAGCGCAAGCTTTACAAAAGTCTAAGGAATACCTAGAGATTTTAAGGAATGCGTAGTTTAATCTAGAAAAAATTTGGTTCTAAAGATTGAACGCATTGCGAATTTACTCTTAACAACAAACAACCAATGTCTTCTCCACTCTGGCCCTATGTCACGCCTGGTATCCCAGATAATTTATTTGAGCAATTACCGGGTATCCCTCTGAGTCAAAAAGAGGTACGATTACTATTAATTTCTGCTCTCAGGCTGCAACCCGATACCTTGTTATGGGATATCGGTGCAGGAACTGGGACAATTTCAGTAGAAACGGGATTACTGTGTCCCCAGGCTAAGATCATTGCGATCGAGCGGGATGAGGAAGTCGCTAACTTAATTCGGCGGAATTGCGATCGCTTTGGAGTTAACAATGTCCAAGTTGTTGAAGGGAGTGCCCCGGAATGCCTCAAAACGCTTCCCCAACCCCCACAGCGAGTCTGTATTGAGGGAGGACGGCAGCTTAAGGAGATACTCAAAGAAGTCTGGCGATACTTGCAACCCCAAGGGCGAGTGGTTGCGACAGCCGCGAGTCTCGAAAGTCTCTATGCCCTCTCCGAGGGATTATCGGAGTTACAGGCTCGCAATATTGAAGTCGTCCAATCCGCTGTCAATCGTCTAGAGACGCGGGGGAACCATCAAACCTTTGCAGCCGCCAATCCAATTTTTATTCTTAGTGGGGAAAAGCTGGAGTGAACCAATTCAGTAGACAATAATCGATTGGTAACTCTTCGCTCACTACCCAGACGGATTGCAGATTCACCTGAATTCGTTAAAGTAGTCAAAAGTGAATGGTTCCCCTTTCAGTACAGGAGATTGTCGATCTCCCTACTGCACCTTAACCCACTCATTGAGACAGTTTGACCCGACTGTCTTTATAAAAAAGCGTCCTATGTCCTGGCCCCGAATTTTTAGTGGAATTGTTGCGATCGCTCTTGCTCTGGGAATGATTATCCTTGGAGGATGGTACTTTACCCTCGGCTTCGGCGTCATTGTTTATCTAGGTTTATTAGAATATTTTCAACTGGTTCGGGCAAAGGGGATTGCACCAGCCGCGAAAATTACGATCGCAGTTAGTCTGCTCCTGCTGATTACGGCTACCATTTCACCCACCCTAACCGATGCCCTGTTCCCCTTGGCTGGAACCTTTATCTGTTTTTACCTGCTATTCCAGCCTAAGATGGCAACCATCGCCGATATCGCAGCTTCCATACTAGGGTTACTCTATGGTGGCTATCTGCCTAGCTATTGGGTGCGGTTGCGAGTTGGCTGGGCGCAAGCTTCGTCACTACCTCTTGATGCTACCGCTTCCGCTAGTAACCTCCCTTTAATGGGATACTGGCCCAACTCCTGGGACTTCAGCGCCTTACCGGACAGCCTGACGGCAACTCTCCTCGCCTTTGCTTGCATTTGGGCCGCCGATATTGGAGCTTACTTTTTTGGTAAATTCTTTGGACGAACTCGTCTTTCCAGTATTAGTCCCAAAAAGACAGTCGAGGGCGCAATCTTCGGTCTAGTCGGTAGCGTTGCTGTCGCCACCCTTGGGGCGTGGTATCTGCATTGGCCCGCTTGGCAGCTTAGTGGAATTATCCTAGGCACGCTTGTGGGTGTAGCTAGCTTACTCGGAGACTTAACAGAGTCAGTCATGAAACGAGATGCTGGCGTGAAGGACTCAGGACAATTAATTCCCGGCCACGGCGGCATTTTAGACCGAACGGACAGCTACGTTTTCACGGCTCCCTTAGTGTACTATTTCGTAACTCTCCTGCTGCCGCTGTTACCACCGTTTATAGGATGACAGGCTTCGCAACTATAACAGTTCTCACTTGGGTAAAATCCAGACTCATGAGTTTTTTGTTCATGGTTCATTGCCGCGAGCGAGTGCCATAGCGTAGCGGTAGCGAGTCTTCGAGCGTCTGAACCATGAACTATGAACAATGCTAATCAAGCACGACTTGGAAGGTTAGTAGATTTGACAACGAAAAATTAGGTAGTTGAGACAATTCTGCGATAGCGAAGCGCTGCTGCAAAGCAGATCGCCCAAAGCCCTATTCTGCCGATTAACCGTCCAAGCCGTGTTGACCACATCCCTTTCAAGCCTCTAAAGCGATCGCTTCAAAGTCAATCAGCTGCGCTACACGGTAAAAATGTTACCCATGTTGCTGCTGAAAGTATCGGCATTTTGCCAGGAGACAACGGCAAGCAGATCGCCATTTTGGAAGACTTGAACGCCATCTGCACTATCAGCAAAGCTGAGATTACTCGTGCTGCTGACTTTCAACTGGGTTGAGCCCAGCTGGAAGTTTTTGATCGTGTCAAAGCCATCACCTGACTCCAATACGACAGTGGCAGCACCACCTAACCAAACGGTGTCAAAACCAGCGCCAGTGTCAATCAAGTCACCGCCGCCATTGGCGTAGATGGTATCGTTGCCAGTACCACCGAGAAGGGTGTCAGCCTGAGAACCCCCGTAGAGCAGGTCATCACCAGCACCACCGATGAGCGTATCGGTACCACCGTTGCCGTAGAGCGTATCGTTGCCATCGCCACCGTTGAGGGTTTCAGGCGCACTGCTGCCAAACAGCGTTTCGTTGGTGCTGGTTGAAGTATCGGGGCTTGTACTTAAGCCGACAGTGCGTCCCTCAAAGCCTGCTGCGTCGAAGTATTTGGTATTGCCCACTTGTTGATAGTCCAAATACGTTTGCTGACCATTTTCGGCTGGATCGGATTTGAGAATGCCTGTCGTGACAGGAACACTGTCAGGTCCACCCTGGAGCGCCTCAGTGATGACTCGTCCAGTCAAATCACCGTTGCTAGGAATGTTGAATCCCAAAATAGATGCCAGTGTAGTTGCCACATCCGCATTGCTGACAGGAGCTAGGTCAGTATAGCCCTGCTTAAAGTCAGGACCGATCGCTGCCATATTATTGAACGTATCGCCCCGTCCAAAGCTGCCGTGCATTCCTTGCCCTTGCTGCAACCCAGTATCGGCAATCTCAACCTCTGATTGGTTGGGGTTGTTAGAATCAGTGGCAAATGTCTTGAAATTGAGTACGATTGTCGGGGTGGGTAGCTGCGAGGAGCCTTTGAGGTTAATCGAACTGAGGGGCAATGCGCCAGGAATATTGCCTAACGCATCATCGACAAATACCCCACTGGTGTAGTCCTGCTGAGTGAGAAACTCGACAACTTTCTTGACTGTTTCCGGGTCTCTGTCGGGTACATAAATCAGGTCAGACCCGCCATTAGCTGCGACAATCACTTTGGCAGGCGGAGGAGTATTGCCATCAGGGGTACTCAGCGTACTGCTGTCACTCAGCAAGCCATTGCCGTTGTTGGGTCGTTGTCCCTGAGTTGGGTCAATCTGCTTATAGCTGTAAGTACCATCGCTGGATTTGGTCGCTTGGTCTGGATCGAACAGATTGAGTCCCAGTGCATGAGCAATGTCGATCGCCACAAAGCCAGGGGGCAGGAAGCCAGGATTCACTCCCGTATAGCTGAGGGAGGATGCGTAGTCGTTTACTTTTGTACCTTGATTGTCTATCAACTGTCTGCTGATAGTCGAAAACCCATGATCCGATGTAATAAAGATGTCTGTATTGTCGTATAAGCCCTGGTCTTTGAGCGACTGAATGATTTGTGCCAGATTATTGTCTGCGTTCTTGACAGCAGCCTTGGGTGTCTCGCCGTTAATCCCTGGTGTTAGGCTATTGAGGCTATCACCTTGGTTGTGCTGGGTGCCATCAGGGTCGCGCGACCAGTAGACCATGACAAACGGTTCGCCCTCTTGGGCAAACTCTGGCAGGATAGCCTTAGTCGTTGCGTCTACAAAGTACTGCTGCTGCACATAGTTGGCCGCTTGAGTACCTGGTGTTGTGTTGTTACCAGAATATCCGTTGTTGAGTGGGTTGCCAGTAGGAGTGCCATTACTCCGATCGGGGGCGGTTACTCCAACCCCAGTAGCGACTAAGCGTTGGGTAATATCGGCACTGAGCGGAATTCCACCGGCTTTGCCAGTAGAATCATCAATCACGATCGTTTGAGCCGCAGGCACTTTACCAGTCAAGGGATCTCGTGACCCCTGAGATGGATCTTGAATCAGAACGGGTCCGAGTTTGCCAACGGCAGCGGTGTTGTAGCCATTTTGACGAGCATATTGCAACAACGTATCTTCATTGAGGAAGTTATAGTAACTGAAGCTGTCGGGATCGCTAGCATCATAGGTGCCTGGATACCGGGCATTTACATCGCCAATGACAGGATCGTTCTCAAGGAAGGGAGTGGGGCTACCGTTAGCATTAGGGGTGGGAAATCCCGAATAGACGGTGTTGCTGAAATCTCCTGTGTCGCCAAGATAATGACCAGTAGCAATGGCGGAGGCGTTTGGTGTGGTAAAGGTGGGAAACAGCGAATGGCTATTGGTAAAATTTACCCCATTTTGGCGAATGCTATAGAGGGTTGGAGCATCCGTGGGGTTAATTGAACCAGGACGCAGACCATCAGCAACGAAAATGATGACATTGCGATCGGGCTGGCTCAAGGATGTTGAGGAATCAAGAGTACCTGAAGAAGAAATATCTACCATAAGGATGTAGTTAGGTATATGAACAGCACAACCCTGATGCTTCTCGCTTCTCGCGAGCAGCTACCCTTACAAACCAGGACGAACCAGTAATGTCCAAAGCATTCAAAGAGCTTGCACAGGCCAGCAGCAACAGTAATCGTTTGATTGCTAAAGATTGGATGAAGATACAGCTGAAAGCCTAAGAGAACGGGGCAGCATACCGTGTTGCGACCTTAGTTCCCTGTTGCTTAATCGCGTATCAGTTTCGTGTTTCAAAGTGCCTTCCTAGAATAGATGTCATAGATTAAGAACACTTTGCGTAAGGAATAAATGGGTGTTAACAAAATCTGCCGAGAAATCTCCCTTAGTGCCGGAGAGCGAAGCGAGTACCGCCAATAGACCTGTGAAAGAAAGTCGATTTTCGCCCCCCATCTCCTCAAAATTGGGGGGAGAATACATTCAAAGTCCCCTAGAATTGAGGGATTTAGGGGGCTTTTCAGGATTTATGCGAGAGGTCTAATGTAGAGACGTGCCATGGCACGTCTCTACGGGGGATGGAGCGATCGCGAAGACTAACAAGCTGCATTGCGACCCGCAATTCTATTAAAATCTGTAAAGAAACTGAAAGGGAAAGGCTGAATGCGCGTTGCAATTGTTGGGGCGGGACTCGCTGGGATGGCGACCGCAGTTGAATTGGTCGATGCCGGACATGAAGTAGAAATTTTTGAATCCCGTCCCTTTGTGGGAGGGAAAGTTGGCAGTTGGGTGGATGCTGATGGCAACCATGTCGAAATGGGGTTGCACGTCTTTTTTGGCTGCTACTACCAGTTATTCGACTTGATGAAAAAGGTAGGGGCAATCGACAACCTTCGCCTCAAGGAGCATACCCACATCTTTGTTAATAAAGGAGGGCGAACTGGGGAGTTAGATTTTCGCTTCATCACAGGTGCGCCCTTCAATGGCTTGAAAGCCTTTTTCACAACCTCTCAGCTATCCCTACAGGATAAGTTGCAAAACGCGCTCGCGCTCGGTATTAGTCCCATCGTTCGCGGGTTGGTAGACTTCGACGGTGCGATGAAAACGATTCGCGAGTTAGATAAAATCAGCTTCGCCGACTGGTTCCGCAAACACGGTGGAAATGACGGCAGCTTAAAGCGGATGTGGAACCCAATTGCATACGCCCTCGGTTTCATCGATACCGAAAATATTTCCGCCCGTTGCATGTTAACCATCTTCCAGTTCTTCGCGGTCAAAACCGAAGCCTCAGTGCTGCGAATGCTGGAAGGTTCGCCCGACGAGTATCTACACAAGCCAATTATTAAGTACCTAGAGGCACGAGGCGCAAAAATCTACACTCGGCGGCGAGTGCGGGAAGTCCTCTTTACCGAAGCAGACGGACAAACCCAAGTGACGGGACTTGTTGTTGCCAACGGTGAAACCGAGGAAACCATCATCGCCGATGCTTACGTCTGTGCCACAGATGTTCCTGGCGTGCATCGCCTCTTACCCGAAGCGTGGCGCAAGTGGTCGGAGTTCGACAATATTTATAAGTTGGATGCGGTACCGGTTGCCACCGTACAACTGAGATTTGATGGTTGGGTAACAGAGTTACACGATGCCGAAAAACGCAAGCAACTCAAGGAAGCCGCCGGTTTAGATAATCTGCTCTATACTCCGGATGCCGACTTCTCCTGCTTTGCTGACTTAGCCTTAACCAGTCCTAGCGACTACTATAAAGAGGGACAAGGTTCGCTGCTGCAATTAGTCCTAACTCCAGGCGATCCCTTTATCCGACAGTCTAACGAAGCGATCGCGCAACACGTCCTCAAGCAAGTTCACGAACTCTTCCCCTCCTCGCGGGAACTCAACATGACGTGGTACAGCGTCGTTAAGCTTGCCCAGTCTCTATACCGCGAAGCCCCTGGCATGGACCCCTACCGTCCTCCCCAAAAGACGCCAATTGAAAACTTCTTCCTGGCTGGAAGCTACACCCAGCAAGACTACATCGATAGTATGGAAGGAGCCACTCTCTCAGGGCGTCAGGCAGCCAAAGCCATCCTCGAAAACGCTCACAAACTGGTAGAGCGATCGACTGCTATACCCAGTCCAGTAGCTTAATTATCGTTCAGATAGAGATGGGGAATAATGTTTCCCCATCCTCATTCCCTATCCCCCATCCCCTATTCCTATGGCTGATTGGTTAGAACATAGCGTGCAAGTCGAGGTTGAGGTTCCCATTGAACTCTCTTGGAACCTGTGGTCAGATTTGGAACAGATGCCCCGTTGGATGAAGTGGATTGATTCGGTTCATGTATTAGAAGACAATCCTGAACTATCTCGCTGGAAACTGGCAACCGGTGGCTTAGAATTCAGTTGGCTGTCTCGAATTTTGAAGGTGGTGCCACAGCAAATTATTCAATGGGAATCGGTTGATGGCTTACCCAATCGAGGTGCAGTCCGTTTCTACGATCGCCATAACAGCAGTATTGTGAAGCTAACCGTCGCTTATGCCATTCCTGGCTTTTTGGGTCAGTTGATGGATAACCTGTTTCTAGGTCGCGTTGTAGAGTCTACTATTCAGGCAGATTTAGAACGATTTCGGGAATACGCGCTCAACGTTAATCCTTCGTGAATTGGTGTTTTAAGTACCTATAAAATTTGTCTTGGTTGCACTATGCCACCAGAGTTTAACTTTTTCCAGCATTGGTATCCTCTCTCACCGGTCGAAGACCTTGACCCAAAACGACCGACTGCTGTTACTGTTTTAGGGCTGGCGCTGGTCATTTGGAAGCCGAGTTCATCGCCGACGTATCGAGTCTTTTTGGATCGATGCCCTCATCGACTCGCTCCTTTGAGTGAGGGGCGTGTGGATGAGAAGACTGGTCATCTCATGTGTAGCTATCATGGCTGGCAGTTTGACGAACAGGGACTTTGCACCACTATTCCCCAGGCGGAGAATCCACAACTAGTTGCTAAGAATCAACAGCACCTGTGTGCCGACTCCTTGCCATGTCGTCAGGAAAATGATTTGCTGTGGGTCTGGCTTGATGCGAAATCGCCAGAACTGGCGACTACGACACCCCTACCCCTTTCACCTCAAGTCGGTGCGGCGAAAGGATTTGTCTGGTCTTCTTTTGTACGTGACTTAGAATACGACTGGGTGACGCTGGTGGAGAATGTTGCGGACCCCAGTCATGTTCCGTTTGCTCATCACGGAGTACAGGGAAATCGAGAACAGGCAGCACCGATTCAATTTGAACTACTTGAATCGACACTCAATCGGATTGAAGTCAATACCGTTGGACGGTTTCAAACAACAATTACGTTTGAACCGCCAAGCCGCTTGGAGTATACTATCCGTTTTGGCGATCGGGGTCAACAAATGGGGCTTGTCACGTACTGTATCCCTGTAGCTCCGGGAAAATCGCGGATCATCGCTCAGTTTCCTCGGAACTTTGCCAAAACGCTGCATCGACTAACCCCGCGTTGGTGGAATCATCTCAAAGTACGCAATCAAGTCCTCGATGGAGATATGATGTTGCTCCATCAGCAAGAGTATTTTCTGCAACAGAAGCAACAACAACAAGAGAACTGGTCAACAGCCTACCAGCTACCCACTCAAGCCGACCGCTTAGTCATTGAGTTTCGCCGGTGGTTTGATAAGTATTGTCAGGGACAGTTGCCGTGGCATGAAGTTGGACTTAAGCCTCTAGAAAAAGAGGTTCTCTTTAAGCCTCGTCGGGATTTACTAGATCGTTATCAACAACACACTCAGCATTGCCGTAGCTGTCGAGATGCGTTGAAAAGGGTACAGCGCCTACAGTGGGTGCTGTTGGGAAATTTCGCGATCGCAACTTCAGGAGTAGCCTTAATGCCGGATGGACTGCGTCTGAGTCTGGGCTTACCTCTTGAGGCTGTCGCACTCCTTGGTTTAGCCGCTTCCGCTTGGCTGAGATTTTGGCTAGTACCAAAATTTTACTTCGTTGACTACATCCATGCTGACCGATAAGAACTAGGGATGCAGAAAACTCTCTCCTAAGACTGATGTAGTGCTTTTGTGCCTCACCTATTCCTAGTAAAAGAAAGCCTATAGTCGATAAGAGCGATCGGAAAAACTTGAAGAAATCTCGGGAGGGGAGAACCAACAGGTTTATCGGTAGATAGGTGTCGCCTTGAATCCGCCAATGAACAGCTGTTGTCAGCCTTGATGAAAGGACATTAATTCATGGCTAAAAAGTCTTTGTGGAATCGTCGGGAAATGCTGAGAGGTGCTGGAGCTATTGGTCTAGGCAGTTTAGCGATTTTCACCGCACTCAATCGGACAAATGCTAATGCTCAGACAGCACAGCCAAGGATGCAGTATCCGCAACCAGGAGCGGTAGGCTCATGGTTCTTTTCTGTACAATTTGCCAATGGTGAATAAGAAAGGGTACTGGGAGCCTTTACGTCTGACGGAATCGTCATCTTAACCGTTGAACGGACTAAGGCTCCTGGCTATGGAGTGTGGCAAATTACTGGCCCTAATACATTTACCTACAAGTTTCGCGAACCAATTTATGAGGCGAATGGCAATTTATTTGGTGAAGTTTCTGTTGTTCAACAAGCCGTTCTGCACTCGACAAACAATAGCTTTAAGAGTACAGGAACTGGGACTATATACGACCTGAGTGGCAATATCATTTCCACTGATTCTACTACAGTTCGAGGAACTCGGATTCAATAAAATCTGGTCGCGCCAGGTTCCATAACGGCGGTACAGACCCCATTGATTGGCAGCTCAAAGCAGCTACTGTGCAAAGTCGCAAAGTCTTCTGTTGAATCCCAAACTCATCCCCAGCGATCGCCATTCTGACAAGTACCGGTCAACTGAGGGCAACCCCTTCTTCGCCTGACGAGCGGCATCTCTATCCCAATGGATGTTGCTCCACCTTAATGTTCTTATTGGAAATTACTTCAACTGTACGGAATCCCAGCACCGCCAACAGATTATTTTCAGGAAGTTTGACAGGAGCAGGTTTATCACCATGACCTGGAGCAGGGAGGGGATAGGCAGTTGTCGTAGCCGTGTGGAAACGTATATTGCCTTCATTATGTTCGATGACCTGATGGATATGACCAGTCAGCACCGTAACGGCAGCAAAGCGAGATAGCAGTGACAGCAGCTGAGCGGAATCGGCAGTTGCCCATCCCCATTTTGGGTACAGATCGTACAGGGGAATATGACTGAAAATCACTAGAGGTGTGTCCTGTTTCTGGGCTGCCAAATCTTTAGCAAGTAAATCCAGTTGAGCTTGTCCTAGTTTGCCTGCACCAGTTGCTCCAAAGTCCAGCACATTGGTCAAGGAAACAAAGTGTACTCCCCCACTATCCCAGATTTGTAATCCTTCCTTGACATCTTTGCGGGGAAACGCTTTTTCGTAAGCTTTACCTCGATCGCCAATCGTATCGTGTTCCCCCGGTAAGGTAAACAGGGGAGCTTTCAATTGAGACAGCAGTTGCTTTGCCAGATCGAATTCTTCCGGTTTAGACAGATGGGAGATGTCGCCCGTATGCACAACAAATGCGGGTTGGACAGGTAAGGCATTGATTGCAGCGATCGCTTTTTGCAGCGTGTCGGTGACGTGTTCGTTGGCAGGTTTGTTGAAGCCAATGTGCGTATCGCTAATTTGAACAAAGGAAAGTGGTGTGGCAGTGGATGACTTCTGCTCCCCTGATGTATTCGTATGGCAGGCAGTGAGTAAGCCATTCTCGCCAACAGCCCAGACAATACCCAGTCCCGTCCAGCCTACATGTTCGAGGAATTTTCTACGTTTCATGGGGTGTTTCTCCAGTTAATAGCGATCGCGTCAGTGTTTCTTGGGGTTTACCGTCAGCGTCCCTTTCATGAAGGGGTGAATTGAGCAAATGTAGGGAAAGGTGCCTGGTTTTGTAGCGGTGTAGTTCCAGGATTCATTAGTATCTAGGGCTTTCGAGTCGAAGAGGCCATCTGTAGAGGTAGCCGTGTGGGGTTCCTCATCCTGATTGATAAATTGAACGGTTTGACCTTCGACAATCGTCACATTCGCGGGTTCAAATTTGAAATTCTGAATTTTGACCTTAGCCGTAGCAGCCTGGGGACTTCCTGAGGGTTGTGCTTGAGCTTGACGGGTTGATGCTTGGGTTTGGGTAGTTGGTTGGTGTTCCCCAACCATTGGTTGGTTGGTTGTTGCCTGATGATGCGGACTACAGGAAGATAGCGACAACACAACGATCAGGGAACCACTGAAGATCGACAGGAAAAAGTAACGCAGATATTTCATCATCGTTCTCCTGTTCGCCTTGGTTGACGGCGTTTGGTAAATAATCCGGTCATGCTTAGTCCAGTCGCAACTAAGCCAATCAACCCCAGTCCATTCGCAACGGGCAAAATGGCATTCAGTTTAAAGATTTGGAAGGTGTGAATGGGGATGAGAAATGCCACAAGTGCTTCTTGATGCAACCATTGATCGGCAATAGCAATGCTAGTGCCAGTCAAAGCCGTGAAGAATAACGGTAAACAAAAGATCGGGGCAATCAGTCGATGATACTTACGCAAGGTGTTTTTCATGGGTTGAGTCGTGGGTAATTGGCGTTGCTGAGTTGAAGGTTATCCCTGAGCGATCGTTGAGTCAGCAACGCCAGGTGTCTCTAGTCTTCTCGCAATCCGTCCAGTTCTCCTGCCAGTGCCGAGCGATAGCCTCTATCGCTTAGCGTTTGCTCGGGTAGCCGATTGGCTTTGACAGCAGCTTGCATCACGTCTTGAGCCGAAACTTTGCCAGTTGCGATCGCATCGAGCAACGTACCATTGCTGGGAATACCTTGGTCTTCCAGATAACCTTGATAAGCTAGGTACGCCAGATTAAACGGACTGACTTGTTTGGCAGAGGTTGAGTTGGTCACATGAGGATTGAAGCTGGTTTGAGTTTCCCCAGTGGTTTGGGCATATGCCGCAGCAGGCAAAATGGCAGCAGAGAACAGCAGGGTTGTTAGCAAGGTGGAAAAAGAACGTTTCATAGAATCACCTCAATAATCTTGTGGCTACAGCGATTTCACCCGCCTTCAACGGTTAGATGCAGCACTTATCGTGCAGGCAGAGCGGTCTAACTCAAACTGCTGAAGACGCAGAATATTGCGCGATAAAAAAAGCTGTAGGAGTGAATAGGTTAGCGGTTAGCGCGATTGCAGGAATTTATTGCAACTCATCCCTGAACAGCAAACCAACTGGGTTACTTATTCGTCTCTATCCTTAAAACGACCCAGCATCCATTTTGGATTAAAAGTTTTTGGCAGCCGTACTAGGAACGTTATGCCGTAAGTTCTCAAGCGACTCGCTATACTGAGGTCAAGACATTTCCGGGTGGAGCTAGTGCATCCCGGCAGAAGTAACTGACCACCCCTTGGGGTGGTAAAAAAGAGGAGAGACACACTCACTCCAAGTCGCTGTCTCGACTGATTAGGAACGTTCTGTTTACATGGCTTACCCTCAAGCATCTCGTATCACTT
>DATNPC010000183.1:0-12638 GCA_036703375.1 Allocoleopsis sp. | reverse complement strand
AAGTGATACGAGATGCTTGAGGGTAAGCCATGTAAACAGAACGTTCCTAATCAGTCGAGACAGCGACTTGGAGTGAGTGTGTCTCTCCTCTTTTTTACCACCCCAAGGGGTGGTCAGTTACTTCTGCCGGGATGCACTAGGCGTTCAGCTCGTTGGTGTGCAGCTTCGGCACGTTGGCGTTCTGCTTCCTCCGGTAACAGAACAAGATTGCCAGCTTCGTCATAAAAGCGCAACCAGACTGCCACTTCCCGGTCGATTGTTCCTGACCACGTTCCCAACCAAAATCCCAACGTCTCACACCAAAGCCAACCGCGTTCATTAGGGGTTAGAGGCTGATAGCCCTGAGAAGTATTCAAGTGCCATCCTTGCAAAGAATTTGGGTCAAACGGGTCGAACACAAAGTAATCCGGTGTGCGGAAGGAACGCTCGTAAAGAGTTTTCTTAGTTCCCGTATCGACATCAGCTGTAGAGGGTGACATCAGTTCCACAATTACATCCGGGTAACGACCATTCTCCTCCCACACGACCCAGCCTTGTCGAGGCATACTACCATCTATACCCAGCACGGCAAAAAAGTCAGGTCCTCGGAAGCCCCGATTGCGAACCTGGGTGCTGCTGTAGTAAACGAACATATTACCCCCCACAAAGAAGTCGTTGCGGTCAGCCCAAGCTTGCTGCAACGACCGGATAAGGACGTTCATGGCAATGCGGTGGCGATTGGTCTCCAACGGTTCTCCATCATCAAAAATTAAATCAGTGGGAGGCATGGGGGGTTCCCAATCCAAAACCCCTGTGGTCGGGGATATGGTTTCGTTGGTCACTGACTCTGGCATGACACGATTCTCCCAACGTTTGGTGGTAACTTAAATCAATACCAACACAATAGCTCTGTTGTTACCGCGATCGCTCTGTGATAGATAGCTGTAATGGACTCCTCTCCCGTCTCCCCGTCTCCCCATCTCCCCTTGCCCCTAACCCGGTAAGATACTCTTGACGGACACTTACGTTGAGCAATTATGAGAATTCTAATTATGGGTGGCACCCGGTTTATCGGGGTTTACTTAACGAAAATCTTGGTGGAACAAGGTCATGAAGTGGTGCTGTTCAATCGCGGTAAGAAACCAGCCCCTGTAGAAGGACTTCAACAAATTCATGGCGATCGCACTGACGCTTCTCAATTAAAAGAAAAGTTATCCCAAGAACAATTTGACGCGATTTTCGACAATAACGGTCGAGAGCTCAGCGATACCCAGCCGTTAGCTGAGATATTTAAAGACAGGGTCAAACACTTCGTTTACATGAGTTCTGCTGGGGTTTATTTAAAAACCGACCAATTGCCCCATCGGGAAGGCGACCCCGTTGACCCGAAAAGTCGTCATAAAGGCAAGCATGAAACAGAAGCGTTTCTAGCTCAGTTGGGATTACCCTGGACATCGATTCGTCCAACTTATATTTATGGTCCCCAGAACTATAACGACCTGGAAGCCTGGTTTTTTGACCGAATTGTACGCGATCGCCCGATTCCCATTCCTGGTAATGGATTGCACATTACCCAGTTTGGACATTGCCAAGACCTAGCTACGGCCATGTCAAAGGTTTTGGGCAATGATACTGCCGTTGGGCAGATTTATAATGTATCGGGCGATCGCTTTGTGACGTTTGATGGTCTTGCCCGTGCTTGTGCCGAGGCAGTGGGTAAGTCACCAGACGCAGTCAAACTCGTGCATTACGACCCCAAAAAATTTGACTTTGGCAAGCGCAAAGCTTTCCCAATGAGGGTGCAGCACTTCTTCGCCGACGTTCATAAAGCGATGAGCGAACTCAACTGGCAACCCGAATACGACCTGCTGAGCGGTTTGAAAGATTCCTTCCAGAACGATTACCTCGCCTCAGGTCGGGACAAAGCAGAGGTTGATTTCTCTGTCGATGACGAAATCGTCAAAGCCGTCTAAAAGAAGCCAGCTAGGGTTCAAAAACTTCGGTTCTCTCAATGGCGATGGCGCAGGGGTGAGCGATCGCATTATCGACTCAACCACGCGATCGCACTTCTAATCCACTCTTCGGGATTCGGGTTTTTGACCAGTAGATTGTCTTGGCTGATGGCGTCTAGCGCTTGGCTAATCTCGGCGTTTTCATAGCCTAGAGCCAGTAGTGTCATCTCCACATCTTCGAGAATTGCGGGAGAGGGACCTGTTGCCGTTGCTGGGGTAGCAACACCAGCGACTTGACGCCATTCTGCCAGTTTAGTTTTCAGTTCTAGGGCAATGCGTTCAGCGGTTTTGTTCCCGACACCGGGGGTTTTCGCTAAGGCACGGATATTACCTGTGACGATCGCTTGCACTAAATTGGGCAATCCTAGGGTATCAATTAATGCGATCGCCAGTTGCGCCCCAATCCCGCTGACACCGATCAACTGACGAAACAAATCTCGCTCGGCAGCAGAAGTAAAGCCATAGAGTATTTGCTGGTCTTCCCGAATTTGCAGGTGGGTAAATACTTGTACAATATCTTTTTCTTTTGACGTTGCTTGCAATTCCTGGGAGAGACGCCGGGGAATCTGCAACTCATAACCGACTTGGTTAACGTCCAGAATCAGAGTAACGCGATTGGCAGCGCTTTTTTGAATAGTTGCAACTGTCCCTTTGAGATAGCTAATCATTCAGTAGTTGTTAGGTGTTAGGTGGTGTCAGAGTGATGGCTGCAAAGCTTTCCTTGACAGTATTTTGCCAACTTCCTATCATCCCTCCAATAACTAACAACTAACAACTAACATCGTTTAGCGGCTGAGGAAGCCGAAGTGATACAAGCCTTCCAAAATACCTCCAGCACAATCACCTTGAGCTAGGTACCGATAATTGGCTAGGTTTTGGTCGTACCACTGACGGAGTTCGGGGCGTGCGTTACCGACAATAATGCCCCGTGCCTCTCCGACGCTAAACAAGGCAATGTCATTGCCTGAGTCACCACATACGACTGTCTTCGTGTTATCAATTCCCCACTTTTGCTGTAAAAACTGTACTGCTAAACCTTTATCCGCATGACGAGGCAGAATATCCAAGTCTCTACCTCCGCTATAGATTAACTTGACATCAAGACCGCGATCGCTAAGCTGAGATTCCAAGCGAGGTAACACTTCCACGGCGGCTTCTTCCGTCAGGTAATAGCTCACCTTGAACGGCCGCTGTTCCGTGTCGGGTTGGGTCACGAGGTCAGAATAATGGGCCGCCGTTGCTACGGCAAGCTCGCGATCCCAGCCTTGGGAAAGTTTCTCAGACCAACCTGGATCGGGGGTATCGTGACCATCATCATCGTAAATTTCTGTCCCTACGGCAGCAATTAAAGCATCCGGGTCTAAGAGTTGCTTTTTCTGTTTTAGGTCGTGGTAGATTTGGCGCGATCGCCCCGTAGCATACACAATCTTCGTACCATGTTCCTGGCGATGCCGACTGAGTTGCTGGTTGAGGTCTTTCAACGCGTTGTCATTGCCTACTAGGGTGTTGTCTAGGTCTGTTACAAATAAAAATGCTGTCACAGCAACCTCGCTCATCCTTTAAGGTTTTGCTACAGCTATTGTCCTATCTAATGGGTTCCAATGCGATCCCTGTGTAGGCAAGCTTTGGGTCATGTTTCAATGCTTCAAGCGATCTGATGCACTACCTGCAAGAGTTATTCAGGCTACAAGAAAAAGCGCCTGGGAGTCTTGCCGTGTTTCGACCCCAAGCGCTTTTTCATTCCAACTACTCCTCACACTCAAAAGCATATAGCTTGAGAAATTGATGAACATGAGGGTGAGTGACACTAATGCAAGTGGCACGTTAACTGGGATAATTTATTGTTTGGAAATTCCTTAACGACCATCACTCGACCAATGAGGTGGGTCGTTCAATAGCTTGTACACGCCATAGGAAGCGCCCACACTATGCAGTGCCGTATTGCTAGCACCATTGGGCGGATTACTGATTGTAATGACGGCTCCATCCCTTCTTTTAATTTTGATCGTACCGTCCCAGGTAATATTCCAATCGATCGCTAATCGCTGAGTATGACGAGACTCCAACGCTACAGGATTTCCACCGATACCATACGCATCTACCATCAGTTGAGCGGCTTGTAGCGCCACGGCATTAGTATAGTGCGTCCACTTAATATCCACTCCAGACATTGACGGTACATCACCTGGAGCGATTTCTCCTCTGTTAATCATGGCGGCGTAATGCATCAGGTAAGCTCGTTCTCGCGGCCGATAGGTTGCGGCAATAATCGTCTGAGCGCCTGCATCAACTAATGCCTTTTGAAAAGCTTCTACTTTGTCGCGAAAAGGTGAGGCTAAATCGGAAATCGACTTACTCGTGGGAAAGTAGTCAACCCAATGAGGTCCGCTCAAGCGAAATCTAATGCGTTTGGCATAACCATTGAGAATATCCATTGCTGGATTAAAATCTGACCCCAGTTTCTGTTTTGTCGCGTCAGAAAGTTGGTCTGCCAATTCACCGCGCAACCGCACATCTCGTTGTAAATAAGCTTGAGCTAATCCATCACTACTTCTAGCACCAAAATCACCATCTACTACTAAATCGGGATTCAGAATCGTATTTAAGCTTTTTTGTAAGTCTTTAACTTCTGCGTCCCCAAAACGCAGGTACTGTAACAATAGTGCCGCTGTCAGATTAGGAACTTTATAAATAAAACCATCGCTTAAAGCTTTTGTGTAAGTTCCATTTCCTACAATTCCATCAGCCTCTAAACCATGTCTTTGCTGATAGCTGCGAGTTGCTTGGTCGGTGATGTTCCCAAAATCACCATCAACTGTCCCAATCGGATAATCAGCTTCTTTTAAAAAGCTCTGCCAAGCTCCAACCGCTGCTCCACTTGACCCTTTTTTGATTAAAGGTAAGTTGAGGACACTTTGATTAAAAGCCATAGATTTGACCCAAATTGCAAAAACAGTAGACTTCAAGCGTGGTAGTTGTCATAGTTCAGCCAGGTTTTATAACCTGGCTGAGTAGGCCTCAGTTTGCTGAGAGCAATTGATTGAGGACGTCAGCGCGATCGCACTTGACGCATCTGATTGGATGACTTGCGTGACGCAGACCTCGTGCAAGCGCAGCAGATAATTGTAACTGATGAGGCGATCGTTTCTAGACCTAACCAATCAATTTAGTCCAGGTTTGTGGTCCAACCAAACCGTCCGCGACTAAACCGTTTTGCTTTTGGAACTTCTCAACAGCCGCCTCTGTTGCTGGTCCGTATACACCATCCGTATCAACTCCAATTCGGTATTGAAGATATTTAACGGTTGTGCCTCCAGCCTGGTTGGCTTTGAGGACTGGCTTAGCTAATATCTGATCGAGAGCCATCCAAGTTGTTGGTCCGGCTATGCCGTTTTCGGTAATATCAACAATCGCTTGGAAATTCTTTGTCGCGGCTCGAGTTTGGTCATCAATCGTGCCATCTTCTACTAAGGGTTTACCCTGATCATCTTTAATTTTTAGCCGATTTAAAGTTTTTTGGAGGTCTAGGATAGTGTTCTTTTCTGCTGGACTAGGGTTAGGGGGAAGTTGCCCGGTTAATCCTCTGACGATCGCATCGGATAGCGTGTCTGGATTATACAGACTCATGTCTTTTTGCGAATCGCAGAAACAGCACTCTATCAGGATAGCTGGCATGTTTGTATTTCTAATGACATACAAACTCGAACCATCTTTAACTCCTCGATCGAAAAATCCTAATTTCACAATACTGTCGAGGACAGACTTAGCAATTCTTCGACCTACATCACTGGCTGCATAAACTTCTGTACCATTCGCTTGGCCATTAAACTTATTAAAGTGAATCGCTACATAGGTATCGACTCGATTTGAGTTAGCTTTATCACATCGCTGCTGGAGTGAGCTAGTTACACTACTAGCTGTACTACTACTCGGTTTACAATCGATAACTTGATGACCCAGTGCTCTTAACTTTGAGATGACTCTAGTCCCTATCTCCATTGTGAGGTTATCTTCGTTTCTGATACCCGTAGCTCCAGTATCTGGAGGACAATTGTGGCCGATATCTATTCCGTATTCCATTGAAATTACCGATGATTTGCTAGAGAATGTGACCTGTTTTTGTTCAGTTAAGTTTCCTAAAGGAAATCGATTTTTCTATTACAACCTTTGTTTAGTTGAGTGTCCAGCCATTCCAGGAAACGTGTCAAATATCGTTAAGGTTGCTCTTTCGATCATAAACGCAGGAGGAGATAGCAAGAGATTTAGTACCCAAAAAGGGTGATAAAGGGTGATACTGATATTGTGCGAATTCTTAAGGACAGGAGGGCAAATGAATTCTTCTCCGCTCGGTCCCTCAGGCACAACAAACCCCATGAAGTAAATCTTGAGTAAAATTTTTCAACTAACTCGGCATTCTAGAGGAGTGCTTCACGATCGCTCTATCCTACAAGGAATGAGTGGCAGCAAATGCGATCGCCGTAACTTTCTCAAGCTTCTAGGTCTAAGCGTGTTCGTAACCCAGTTGCCAGTCGCCGCAAAAACCGATTCTTCTCCCCAAGCGATTCTCAAACCGCGACGCTTGAACGTCGGCGACACAGTGGGATTGATTAGCCCTGGTAGTCTTGTTAACCGAGGAGACGTTGAGGCTTTTACCAAAACCCTTTCACAACTAGGACTAAAAGTCAAGCTAGGAGCGCATGTTCTCGATCGGTATGGCTATCTTGCAGGTAACGATCGCGATCGCGCCGCTGATATCAATGCTTTGTTTGCAGACACCTCCGTTCAAGCGCTCCTAACGATGCGAGGCGGTTGGGGTTGCAATCGACTATTGCCACTGCTGGATTACAATCTGATCCGCCATAATCCCAAAATTCTGATGGGCTTCAGCGATATTACCTCGTTGCTATTGGCAATCTATACTCGTAGCCGAGTTGTCACATTTCATGGTCCTGTCGGAACATCCACTTGGAATCCCTTTTCTGTGAGTTACGTGCAACGGATTTTATTCCAAGCAGAAAAGGCGACGCTGCAAAATCCGGACAATGCCCTAGTGGAAGTCATTACTCATGGCAAAGCGAGAGGGCGTCTGCTGGGCGGTAATTTATCAGTCTTAGCTGCAATGGTGGGATCGTCTTATCTCCCGAACTGGCAGCAAACGATTTTGTTTGTCGAAGAGACGGGAGAAGATATTTATCGAGTCGATCGCTTGTTAACTCAACTGAAACTCGCAGGAATTTTAGAGCAACTGGCTGGTTTTATCTTTGCTCAATGCACCAAATGTCGGGAAGGTGAAGGAGACGAACCCTCACTGACATTGCAGCAGGTTTTGTCAGACCACATTAAGTCGTTAGGGATTCCTGCGTGGTATGGTTCTGCGATCGGTCATATTCCGAATAAGTTCACCGTGCCAATCGGTGCGGAGGTAGAGATAGATGCGAGTCAAGGGACGATTCAGATGTTGGAGTCTGCTGTTGTGTAAACGCGATCGACGACCAACTGGTCACTGAACACGGTTGAAGGTTTCTCGACCACCTTAACTATTCCATGCTGGACTCCGTAGACCAAGCGAACTAGTACCTCTTCATACTCAGCGCCGAAGCTATTATCCAAGGGGGCTGTAAGAAATTCATGCCAATCAGCGAAACTGATTTGCCGCTTTTTCATGGTTTCAGCAAATAATTCAGCCCACTGACAGAAGCTGGTGCTGACGTCCCACGAGCAGTCTTTTTCTCGGAGTGCCATTGTTTCCTGTCAATCAACTTTGTAGCGGATGATACTATCTTAAGGAATTTTTAACCTAATAGCTGTAAAGTTGCATGAACCCTGAATCAGGCAAGATGGATTCTATTGTTAAGAAATCTACAAATATTAGGCTGGGAACGTGACGTGTCGCGATCGCGCTAGACCTTTTCTCTCTACTGAGCTAACACGCCGGATATACGATTTGCATCTACCTAGAGTAGAGCAAATGCTCAGCCATTTCGCTGAAAAGGTTCAGCCATTTCTCCAATGGACTGTACCGTCATACTTGGAAAATAATAGCAATGGGGAAGATAGATCGTTGAACACCCTAGTGGGACAGTAACACACCCTCTCGCCTTCACAGTATCGGGAGGGAATTTTTTGGAAAACTACATAAAGCGAGAAGAAAGCCCAGCCAATAGCGCTGGGCTCTAGCTTAGGGTCAACATTGATATGCTCCCTGAATTGGTATAGATACATTACAACCGCACAATGTTGACTGAGGGGAGGCTCACTCCTTGTCTAGCTTCAACGAAACAGAGGAGTATTAAGAGATGCCAAGTCCAACGGATTTTTCGCACCGATCCAGTACATTCAAAACATTGCGATATTGCTGAAGCCTGATTCAGTAACGAATGCTCCCTCTAACAGTAAGGAGACACTATGGCAGTTCCAGTCACCTCTGAGATGCGCGATCCCAAAACGCCAAGTGATGTGATTATCCGCTCAGAAGCTCGCGAACCCGTTACAGACCCGACACTAGGGATTGCAGTTAACGTCAATCGACAGGGAACACCTCGGCATCGGCTGGTTGCAATCGGGGACTCTTTAACTCAGGGCTTTCAGAGTGGGGCAATCTTCAATACGAAACTCTCGTACCCGATGATGATTGCTAGGGAGTTAGGGTGGGACAAGTCGATGCGTTATCCCACCTACGACGGACCAGGAGACGGATTGCCTCTGAACCTGGAACGCCTAGCAAGGCAGATCGAGCAAGAGTTTGGTAACACGCTGGATTGGTGGGAATTAGCCCCTGTTGTGTTGTTCATCCGCAACTATCTGGATAAAGTTGAAGACTATTGGGAGCGCGGTGCAGGCGCACTTGCCCCTTACCAACCAGGGATTAACCACAACCTAGCGGTTTATGGTTGGGATTTGCGGAACACGATATCGCGAACGGCAGATATTTGCAGCAAGATATTAGCGGACAATCCGCCTAAAGATGATTACCTCCGACAGGTGGTCGAATACCATAACGAACGAGCTGCGCTACGGGTTTTGAACTCAGCCAGAGGTGCAGACGGCAAGGCACTCTCGCCCGTCCAAGCCGCAGCAGCCCTCAGTGCTGAAGGCACGATAGAAACCCAAAGTGGAGATGGGATTGAAACGCTCATTATCCTGATTGGTGCCAATAATGCTCTAGGCAGCATTCTCACCTTCAACGTGGTCTGGAGCGATACAGGTTATGATGATATGAGCGTCAACGATCGCTATACCGTCTGGCGTCCGATTCACTTCAAGGCTGAACTCGACCAACTGGTTGCTGAAGTGAAGAAAATTCGCGCTCGTCATGTGATTTGGGGAACAGTACCTCACGTCACAATCGCTCCGTTTGCTCGGGGTGTAACAGGGAAGGTGAGACCCGAGTCCCGCTACTTCCCGTACTACACCTTGTTTTGGATTGGCGATAAGGATTTCGATCCGAGCAAGCACCCAAACATCACCGAACAGGAAGCTAGAGCGATTGACAGCGCGATCGATCAGTACAACGATTACATTACCGATGTCGTGCGCCAAGGTCGCCAAGAAGGTAGAGACTGGTATCTATTTGAAACAGCTGGATTACTCGATCGCTTAGCGGCAAAGCGCTACATTGATGACCCGGACTCTAGACCGAGTTGGTGGGACAAAGTCGGCGGCCAGTACAAGCTGCCCCCGGAGTTGCAAGCCCTTTCACCCGTACCAGACTCTCGCTTCTTCTATAGCGATGCCAATGGTCGCACGAGTGGTGGTTTATTCTCGTTGGATGGCATCCATCCGACAACGATTGGCTATGGCATCCTGGCACAGGAGTTGATCGACATTATGCAACGAGCGGGTGTGAAGTTTTACCAAAGTGATGGGAAGACTGAGCGTCCTGGCAAAATCAAAGTTGATTTCAAGCGCTTGATTGCCGAAGATACCCTCATTTCTAAACCGCCGCGAGTGCTATCAAATGCTGTAAGTCTGGTTGGTTTGATTGACAGGAACTTCAATATCTTCAGTAGCATGCTCACGAGTAGTTACTAATTTTAGAGGCTTTCACTATTAACCAATAAAATTAGTGATTAGTTGTAACCTCCCAATAATAATTAGCCTGAAGCACATAGAACGTATAAAAGTTAGGGAAACATGGTCCGGGCTGCAAGCTTGACGTGTTGGGTGAAGCCAGGAAACTCCAATTTGCTGAATCATTCAACACTCTTATGCTTCTTGCGCTAGTGTTAGGCAGGTTAGGACAATTGGCGGGTGGGAAATAGGTTTCAAAAATTGTCCATCCAGTAGAATATTGAGAGAAACCAGTTATGCTGTAAGCATCTTCCCAATTACCAGTATTAAAGTTAAAGATGATTGCATGCCACTTGCCAGTTATGTCTTTAAAAACGGACGTATAGTAACGAGGATGACCATGACTAATCCGACGAACATAGTTTTTCATAAAGTCGGAATCCATGGTCTTAAAGACTACCCATCCTTGCTTAACACAGTGATCCCAAACTCCCCATGCTTTCCCTGTATCAGTCATACTGCTGTTACGCCAATAAGCTGTAACTGACTCCAAACAGGAGTTTCCTGGAGGCATTAATGTAGGAGCATAAAGAGTGTAATCTCCCCCTACCGGTAAATTTAAATCGGAGTTGATCTCATGTGCTGCATATGCTCCCTTACCATTTAAAATGTAGAAGCCAGTATCTCCGGTACCTGGGAGTTGAGTAGGCGGAGAAGTTTGATTGACCTCAACTTCATTGACTTCATGAGTCATACCTGGCTGTTTCTTCAAAAGTCCGCGCTGGCGCAAGAGTTGCTGTAGTTGCCTTAGATCTCGTTTAGGAAGAGTATTCTCAGGTACATCGATCCGGGCAGTTGAGAAAGGCAGTAATCTAGCAAGGGAATTTGTTGGCTCAAACGGCGGAGGCGGAGTTTTAGCCTGCTGCACGAACAGGGCAGTTCTGTTTTTACTGGGTTGGGAATTGATCTGATAAGTTTCTGGAGTCTGACTGTTGACTGCTTCGTTGTCAATGATAGTCAATGTTCCCCATCCACATACTAAACTAACTAAAGTTAAGGCTAAAGGCTTATATCGTAGACTACACATCCTGCACCTCCGATAATTTAGGAGTATTCAAATTCATGTACCTCTGGCTCAATGGCACTTATGCAAGAAACATCATGAATTTTTGTTTATAACCAAGGATGAAAACTTGCTTGCCAATCTTTAACTTCTGCCTGACCATAACGCCAGTAACTAAGCAGCGGGGCAGCCGATCAATTGGGAACTACAGAGAGAGATGGGATTATTCCCAGAGCTTGGTTGAGGATTCCAGAGGCTTTATCCGTTTGTCCAGCCTTTATTTCCTGACTAGCTATGTTAGCCAATGTCAAAACTTTGTAGGAATCATCTGCGATCGCCTCAGCAATCTGGATAGCCCGATCGTACTGTCCGGCTGTGGCGGCAATGACGGCAATGTCAACTAATGTTGTGGCTTTTTCTGAGTTATCTGTAAGGGTTTGGGCAAACTGTCGGGCTTGGTCGTATCGTCCCGTCTGTGCTAACTTCAAAGCTATCTTAGCTAGTGTATCGGCTCTTTGATAGTCTGGAAGACTAGAGGCAATTTGCACAGCCGATGCAACGTGTTGCGGTTGAACTAACTGGCTACCTAGACTAATCAATGCGTCGCTTTTATGAAAGTCGTCCTGAATTGTAGAAGCTATTTGGAGAGCTGAATCAACCTGTTGCGGCTGTACTAACTTGCTACCTATACTACTCAATGCCTGACTTTTCATAAAGTCATCTTTAATTGTAGAAACTATTTGGAGAGCTGAGTCAACCTGTTGCGGTTGTGTCAAGTTCGCGGCTATTCTACCTAACACGTCAGCTTTCTCGTAATCATCGTCAGAGCTAAAGACAGAAATCATTTCTAAGGCAGAGGAGACTTGTTGTGGTTGAGTCAACTCGGTTGCCATGTTAGCTAAGGCATTGCCCTTGTCATAGGGATTATTGATAGTAGAAACCAAGACTAAAGCTTGGGAGATTTCGCCTCTTTTGGCTAGCTTAACGGCTATGTCAGCGCTTACCTCATCTTTATGAAAGTCATCAAGGCTACTCGCCACCTGTAAGGCAGGATGAACTTGTCCCATTTCTGCTAACTTTACCGCTATTTTTTTTAAAGCCAAGGCTTTTTGAGCATTATTGTTGATGGTATTGGCTACTTGTAAAGCCGAGGAGACTTGTTGCGGTTGGGTTAACTTGAGAGCGATTTCACGTAATGCTGTAATGTCGTGCAGGGCTGAGGTTTTAGACGTATCATCTTCGATGCTAGTTGCCAGTTGCAGCGCTTGGTCGTATTTTCCTGCTTCTGCCACGCTCATCGCTACCTTATACAATGAACAGGGGATCTGATTATCCGGCTTCAGCGTTTTAGCAATAGCGATCGCGTCTGAGAATTGTCCAACTTCTGCCATTTTGGTGGCGACTGCATACAGTGTACTGGTTCTAGCTGGCGTTGGCTCTGGCGGCAAATTTTGGATAATTTGGAGGGCGAGGCGGCTCTGTCCAGGTTCTGCTAGTTGATAAGCTACAGCAGATAGTAATTGATTTTTAAGCGATGGGTCAGTTTTGATACTTTGGGCAGCTTGAAGGGCAAG
>DATNPC010000182.1:0-9170 GCA_036703375.1 Allocoleopsis sp. | reverse complement strand
ATTGAAGGTTTACAACAAGCCATTGATACTCTCAAGCAAGGTTTGTCTGATCTGAGTGAAGAGGCATCTAAATATAAGTAGTTGGTTCGCGGCGTAACGCCGCGAACCAATCCCCTCTCTCCACATCCCGTGAAAAGTCAGGACGTTTTCCCGGTGGCGACTGTCGGGCAGTGCGACTCGCAAACATTCAATAATCAGCGTGTTCTGCCCAATGTTTGGTTCTAGAGCGGCAAACATCAGGTACTTGGCAAGGTCGATCTTGTCGAACTCAAACGCTGGCTTACCTCCAAGGGCTTGAGCTTCAGCGCCAACGATGAAGCGAGTCTCGGAGTGACCGTGTTTGTCGAACAGTTCGACCAGAACCGAGTTCTCACAAGGTTCTGCATCTTCCCAAGGTTCAAGGATTTTCACGAAGCTGGGGATAGTCCGGATGTTCCCACGCGGGTCAAGCCACTGGGTTGTCCGGTTACCTGCGTCTAGTGCCGCGATAGGGCGCTTAAATGCACTTCCGGGTTCTTGGCTGACGTTCTGCGTCATGGTTGCAGTCATGGTTTAAAGTCCTTTAAAAGTGGTTGAAATGCTTATATGCTCTAGCTTTGAGCAAGGTTGCAATGGGTCTAACAGGCGCTCAAAACTGTGACGCGGTATGTCTGCAATGGAGTGTTTTTTGTTCGGTGCTGACTTATCGCGTCTATGCCTGCTACTATAACGGGATGCCGTTAAAACTGCAACCCTCTTAAAAAGTTTAATTTTTTAGAGGCAACCCTCTATACAACACACTCTAGAAAGATGTCAATCTAGATTGATAGAGTCATAGAGGGTTAACGGCTTGACGGAACAAAAGAAAAACTCACCAAAACTGTCGATTTATATTCCGGAGGAACTCAGAACACGATTCAAGATTGCCTGCACTGCTGAGCAAAAAAGCATGAACCAAGTTCTCGTGGACTTCATAGAAGAATGGACGGAGGAGCATGATCCAATGAAAAAAGCTATGCAAAAACAACCCCCCACCTCTGGCACCAGCAACGGCGGCAAAGGCAAAGGAAAGGCAGGTGATTCGGAATGAATTTCACGGAACGGGACGAAGCGATCGCATTCTGGCTCGCTCAGGTGGGTCATGCGATTGCACGGCGATATGGGTGCCAATACTTCCCCGATCTGGAGATATCGGAGGGAACTGTCATTGCTCGATGCAGTAATTCCTGCGTTGCTGGCACGGTCTGGCAGCACAGCAATCAGCGAACATCGCTGAACTTACCAAGCTGGTAGCAGCTCAGGCGAATACGGTCGCAACGCTGATTAGTCGGACAGGTTGATATGAGTGAGACACGCCTGCGTTTACTCGCGTCCCCAAAAAAGCGAATTGGGAATCGCAACGAGAGCAGCCTACCGCCCGCCGTGCGCTCGTGAGCGGCTTGTCTATACAACAGCTAGACAAAAAGC
This sequence comes from Allocoleopsis sp., assembly GCA_036703375.1. Lineage (GTDB taxonomy): Bacteria > Cyanobacteriota > Cyanobacteriia > Cyanobacteriales > Coleofasciculaceae > DATNPC01. Next base: position 7,724 of record DATNPC010000182.1, on the reverse strand, counting down.
TAGACGCCCAACTAGATCGCACCTAACAAACTTTTCATTCAGGAGGTTTTATGCCCACGACAGGAAAGATGGAACTCACGATCAAAATCAATGAAATGCCAGCCGATGTCCAGACAGTGGAGAACGGCTGGAAGCAGTTCGATTTAGATTGTGACGGTCAACTGGTTAGGGTCAAAGTTAAGCCCAAGGTCTTCAAGAAACTCGAAGACGCCCAAGCTAACTATCCGATGTGGGTCGCTGCAATCGCTGGGAAGATGGGCGAACCCATGCACGGCGGGTTTGTACTCGATCAGCCGAATATCCAGGTGTTTGAACGCAAGCCCAAGGAACCGAAACCAGAGGCGACAACGGCATGACTGAAACACCCGGACGCTATGACGTAGGCGATCGCCCTTCCCGTCCCCAAAAGACGAGCTTTGAATCGCAGCTTGAAGCCCTACCACCTGACGTGCGGTCTGTGGCTGATTCGTTGGCACTACGAGATATGGAGGGGGCAAAGCGCTACGTAGCGCAGTACCTTGCAGCTAATCGGGCGCGATCGTGAGTGATTCGTCTATTGGCAAAATCCAAAAAGTTTTGGATTTTGGATTTTGCTTTGGAGCGCGATCTTATTCGGAGTATCTATATGACTAAACCCTTAATCAGAATTGTTGACGACCCAGTTAAGCCCTTGCCAAAAATCAAACACACTCCGGAATTCGACGAAATTTTTCAGTCCTCCCAGACACCAGTTATCACTTGTCGTCCTAAGAGCGATATTGAGCGAATAGTTGTGGAAATGATTTCAGGTCAATGGGTTCTTTGGCTACACTGGGTCATCAAAAAAAAGTGGCTTAGCAAGCACAAAATTCCTACTCGAAGAGGCTATACCAAGTTGTACGAACCGAGAGGGGAGCTGCTTTATCGGATTCTGGAACTTTGTCTCCAGCTGCACTCAAGCAAGTGGGGTGGGAACTATCGTAATGCTTTCGACTGGTTTCATCAGTACCTTGAGTTCGAGAGAAGCGGAGAGATTGAACTGGTACTAAAAAGCGACAGCGACAGTAAAAAAGGCTGGAAACGCTCCTACCAGAAAGCGCACCGAGCTTGTCTCATCAGCTTGCGAGACGGTGTCAACCCTTACCACAAAATAGAAGAACCACACATCTACCGACTTATGGAAGCCGCTCTACCTCTTGCAGAGCAATCTGATATTTTCGAGGCTAACTTCTGGAAACCATTCTTAAGAGCTTACACCGCTTGGATTCGCTCACACGACGGCGACGATTGGGCATCATGCTGGGTCGATGGCGACAAACTAAGAATCCAAGACGGGAAGGGTCAGAACAACTATATAACCCTTCTTCCTGCTGCTTTTATTGATACAAAAGCCTTATAGAAAAGCAAGATTAGTATTGCCATTAATAATCATTTTTACCCTAATCAGGATAAAGCGTCCAGGCTCAAATGCACAAAACATGAATTGCCCGAAACCCCCTCTAGACTTAAGCTATAGCTATCTTCTTAAAGAAAAAAATGACCAATTTTCAGCAAGAAATAAATCGCCTCGAAATTCCTATACCACGCCGCCAAATCACAAGGCTTGCACCTAGGCGTGTACGGCGGCAGGAAGCTCGCAATCGCATCCGTACTGCAAAATCCCAAAGAAAAGCCGGTTAGCTATCTGCGCGAATCTCGAAAGCGTCTCTCTTATAAGAACTCTCTCTAACTGAAAGTCTTGTCCGCTCTCAACCGGCTCAGAGTACCACCTCAAAAGCCAAACCCGCTCAACAACCAACCGAGCAACCAAGTAAAACAAATTCAACTTCAAGACTAACAGCTAGAGCCTACGACGCAAGTAGAGAATAAAAAGCAGATAGCTGCCGGGTACCACTACCCCAGCAGCTAACATGTCAAAAACTTCTAGTCGAATTGTGGCACAAAAGCCACAAATTAAGCAATCTCAAAGGCGTTCACCTCGTGGTGAACGCCTCACCCTCTGGAAATCGCCACAGCCAGAACTAGCCGAAGCAGAGCGCTTGCACACTGCTACGAAAGGGGGCGAAACATGAAAGCCCCCTTGAAGGAATGGAAAATTTTTGAGCGAGTCCCCAATGCCGAAGCGATCGCGTCGGGATTAAAAGATATCCCCGCTCACTGGTCGCTGACGCCACTTCAAGACAAGTCGCCAAAACGCGAAAATTGGCAGACGGAATCATTCATCCCACACAGCACTATTGCAGATTTAATCCTGCGTGGTGAACAGAAAGTCAGCAAGAAGGGAAAGAGTTACACGGCTTACTGGTCTGGGTTTGGGTTGAGAACTGGCGAGGCGTCGGGTGGGTTACTCGCGATCGATGTTGATGGTCCTTCCGTCCAACCACTGTTAGGGGCTATTAGCGGGGGAGAAATTCCGCCAACTCCCAGTTGGTCATCTGGGACGGAAGGACGCTACCAACTGCTGTTCCAGATCCCCGATAATGTTCGAGAGCAGCTCAAGGACTTCAATCGTGCTGTTATTACCGAATGGGGAGAGCTGCAAACTGCCAGGGACGAAAACGATAAGCCTACCGAGTATCTAGAGTTCCGGTACAATGGCTCACAGTCGTGCCTTCCTCCATCACGTCACCCAACCACCGGGGCTTACTACTGGATTAACTCGCCTGCTGATGTGTCAGTAGCGATCGCACCAGATTGGCTATGCCAACTTTTGCTCGACCTGGCTTCCGCCGAAAGACAAGCTTGTGAAGCCAAAGCAGAGAAACAGCCCGAACGCAGACAGCTAAGGAAGGCTACTGGATTCGTTGGCTCTACCAGTCTTGAGGATGTTATCGAGCAGGCAGAACGTCGGCTAACACCGGATGAGGCATTCAACTGGGCTGGACACAATTGGAAGCACCAGGGGCGTAAAGAGTGGATCGGCTATTGTCCGAGGCATCAAAGCAAGTCCGGTACGGCTTTTCACGTCAATACTGACACCCTCGAATGGTTTTGTCACGGCTGTAACGAGGGGGGGCATTTAGTTCAGTATCGTTGGTTTGTCCGGGGGGGCAATGGCACGCCTAAGGGCAAAGATTTTGTTGAAATCGTACAAGAACTAGCCTCCGATGCTGGTATCTCAATGCCAGCCCAACCCCACTTCAGCTATACGCCGTCTATACAGGGTATAGATATCGAATCCGATCGCCCGATTAGCCGTGAGCAGTGGGAGTTAACCTTTGGTTTTGGCAGGCGACTGCGCGAGCGCATTAAGCGGACGCTCGAAGGGTTCAAGGGATTCGGCAGGCCACCTGCACCAAAGCCCGTCCCCCAGGAAGCACCCGATCAAACATTCCAGGATGCCAATCAACGCCTTCAGGTTTGGCAGGATGCAGTAAATCAAGGGTATAAGTACATCTTGGATACTTCGGCACCGGGGCTTGGGAAGTCGCACGCGGCTGGGATAGCCCTACCCGATGCCTTCGGCGTGGAGAAAATCTGGTACCTCGCTAATGACCACAGGAACCCAACGACGGGCGTTATCGAATCAAACTATGTTGACCTACCCGTTCGTCACAACGGGCTAAAGATTGACAACACCCGCCAAACTCCCAACGGGAACCCGTTCTTGGTGCATCCCAAGTTAGGGGAAGAACCGGATACTCGTGGGAATTGCTTTAAAACCGACCTATTCCAGCAGTTGCGAGCGAAAAATCTCAACGTTGAAGCGTCTGAGAGTTCGCCCATATGCCACTCTTGCCAACTGGCTCATCTTTGCAAGAGTGGCAGCGGGGGAAAGTACTCGGCAACATTCCGAGGCGATCGCAAAAATGCCCTAGCCTCAGATAGAATCCGGGCGCACGCTGATAGTATGCCCATTGACTTCGACTACTCATCGTCTGGATTATTGTGGGATGAAGTCGGCACTCAATTCAAGTCGATGGATTCTGTCACGGTTACACTGGCAGACTTCGATCGAGTCTGGGGTGAACTGGAGGCAAAAGCCCCAGAGCTGCATGAGGTTCTAAAACCCCTACGTCTCGTCCTAAGACCACTGCTGACGGGCGAACTGAAGCAACCCTATCACGGTTTGGATGATGCAGGCATCCGGGCGCTGCTACGCGAAAAACCGAGCAACCTAGATGCAATCATCGCAGAACTGGAGACAATCTTACAGCCCGACTTGAGTTTTCTTGAAGAACAACCCGATTCTGTCACGGCGGATGGAGCTAGGGGGCTAGGAGTATCCAAGGCAATGCAGCGCCTAGTTAATCGGGAGTTCCGGCGTCAGGCACATCAGGAATTTTCTGAAGGCTTCCAGCGCCTTGCTCTCAACTGGCTCGTTCCATTCCTCAGAGTTTGGTCCGGGGAGAGGGGAGCGTTTCGGGGTGAATGGCAGCAGTTAATCGTCTTCACAAAGAGCGAAAGGCATACTGCTGTAGCGCGAGCTGCCAAGTTCAACATCTTTCTGGATGCCACGCTTGACCGCGATCGTTTGGCATTGTTGTTGGGCATTGACCCCGGTGAAATCTATGTTGTAGGACAGGAGACGCCCAATCACGGGAACCTCAAGATTGTCCAAGTTACCGGAATGGGGAAACTGGGTAAAGACCGCTCGGACTCTCTTAAAGGTCGAGTAGCTGCACTCAGGAAAGGATTAGAGGAGCGATACCCTGGCATTGTTTTTGGCGACTGGAAGTCTCACGCCGAAACGGGCGATGGACAATGGTTCGTTAACCTGCGAGGCTCAAATGAATTCCAGAACGCCTCGGCTATGGCAGTATTTGGAATTCCCTATCAAAACGTAGGATATCTCCAAGCACTCTATCAAGCGCTTACAGGCGAGTTTGCGCCATTGGACAGGGAAACACCCCACGAAGGGCTACAGCGCTTTATTGAAGCTCATGTACAGGCAGAACTCGAACAAGGGGTGGGACGGTTGCGCTCGCACCTTCGACCCAACGAGCACCTGACGTTCCTGATCGTCGGGGACTACGACCTAAGTTTCCTAGGTATGCCTGTTGAGCAGGTCGAAGCATTTCAAATTGCTCCCGAAGCTGGCACCGATGCCCAGCTTACACGCTGGAAGATGCTAGAGGCAGTTCGCACTTTGAAAAGCCTTGGGAAGAAACTTACCCAAAAAGCGATCGCGTCCCTAATCGGTAAATCCCAAGAACTGATTAGCAAAATCGCCAAGGAATGGGGGGGATGGACGCGGCTCAAAAAATTATTACTCGTGCTATTAGATCCCCTTTATAGCAGCAGTAATAATTTTGAGACGCTGACCGACGAGGAAAAATCCATAGCTCAAAGCTATCTCCCCCTCGCCTTGGATGAACCTCCAGAAGAAGCCATCGAGCAGATAGGAGCTGTTATTCAAGCCTATGGAGTTCGTGCATTCCTACGGATTTTGACGGCTGCTACACCCCAGACTCAGGCAAAACTGTTGGCGCTGGTGATGCAGGCTTTGCCCCTTGGTTTTCAGTCGGAACTACTGATATTCATTGAAGGGGGGAGGGTGACATAATTAACCCACCTCCGCTTCAGATATATGACGACACAAAAAGACCCCTGTTAGCGCAGGGGCATTCATCAATCAAATTTTGCAGATCTATCATGACAGGAATTTTAATAGCCAAACCGGAAGATGTGACCCTCAACACAAGACCACGCATTGAGTTGAGGGATTACCAAAAGCAGGCAATTGCCCAGACTTATCGCTTAATTCGCTCTGGTATCCGGTCAGTGGCGCTGGTTGCCCCGACAGGAGCTGGTAAAACGTGTGTGGGTTCCCGAATCGTCAACGATGCCGCGAAACGAGGGCGTCGGGTGCTTTTCCTGGTACACCGCGACCCGTTGGTGCCACAGACTCAAGATGAGTTACTCAACTACGGCATCGAAGCGGGAATCATCAAAGCTGGCTATCGGGAAAACCGAGAGTTACCTGTACAAATCGCCTCAATCCAGTCTCTAGCCCGTCGCGACTTACCCAGAGATATTGGGTTGGTGATTATTGATGAATGCCACACAGTTGGATGGTATCAGGCTTTTCAGGAAGTCAAGCAAACTTACTCGCCTTGTGGCGTGCCAGCGCTCGGAAAAACCATATACATCGGTTTAACGGGTAGTCCTTGGCGGTCAAAACCGAAAGAACACTTTGGAGAACACTTCGAGGCGATGGTTCGGGTTCCGGGCCCGGAATCGCCGGAAGACGAGAAAAAGTTTCTCACGGTGCGGTTAATTGAACGAGGGTTCTTGGTGCCACCGCGTAATTTTGGATGGGGTGGCTACTTCCGAGCCGACTTACTGGAAAAGCAGGATGGGGAGTTCACGCAGAAGTCAATAGAGGCAGCGGTCAGTCATCCCGACTTTAATCCCAAGGTGGTGGAGAAGTTTTTGGAAGTCTGTCCAGAGCGCACGGGCATAGTCTTCTGTGCCTCGGTTAAGCAATCCCGCTCCTTAACGGCGCTGTTTAACGCGGCTGGTGTACGTTGCGAACACATCGAAGCCGACACGCCGCATGAGGTGAGGCGGGGAATGTACGAGCGGTTGAGAAGTGGCGAGACTCAGTTATTATCGAGCGTCGGTACCTTGACCGAAGGGTTCAACGTCAAAAACATCAGTGCCGTTATCCTTGCCCGTCCAACTGCGTCTGAGGCACTGCTCATCCAAATGTGCGGACGGGGGTTAAGACTTTATCCCGGCAAACAGGACTGTTACCTGTTGGACTTCTGCCAAAATTTCAAACGATTGGGCTTTATCACCTCCAGACGTGAGATAACCCTATGCCCCCGTCCGCCCAAACCTGTGGTGACTGGCAAGGAATGCCCGGAGTGTGGTGCAACTGTCTCCAATTTCGTCATGGTATGCCCGGATTGTGGCTATGAATTCCCCCCTGGTGCAGGCAATGAGGACTCCCTAGAGATGCCTCTGGAATTTGGCGAAGTACTCAGTCCGGAGGACTTGGAGAAGTTTCGGTACCTGCGCTCGCAACTATCCCGCAGCTACACCACGAAGAAAACTCCCGATCGCGTCTTCATGTTGTTTCGCCAACGCTATGGGCATTTTCCACCCAACGACTGGCACGTAGGTGCTGTGTTCAAAGGGGCGAATGGCAAAGTCGAACAGCAGCGCTATCTAGATTTTCTCAAAGTTGTTAACCCCAAGGCAAAACCGCAGTGGATTGAGTTTCACTTAAAACTAGAGTTTGGGTTCCCCGACAAAACCTATCGGCTCAGTAACGGCGAAGCGTATAAGCCACCAGCGCTTGACCTCAACGAGTTGGAATGGTGGGAAGTTTTAGGGTGCAAGCCTTTATCCGACTGGGAAACCATCAAATCTCGCTACGCTCTTGCCATAACCCGCTGCCACGACCATGACGACGAAGCTAAGTTGATCAACCTGGCACTAGAGAAAGCCAAGGCCGCGAGGAGGGTGGCGTGATGGAAGCGCTAATTCGGAATGCTCTAAAAGACTTCGACATGTTCAAGGAGCTGACTGAGACTATACCGCTTGAAGTGCTGACAGCCGAAGCCGAAGCGCTAGCTCAAAGCCAGCAGGAAATCTTTCAAGCGTTTAGCAATCGCCTTGCTGTCCAACAATTGGCTGAGCGGATACGACAGTGTGCGACTTGGGAGGAAATTGAGGAGGCTATCGCTTCTGACCCCACGCACAAAAATGACGCCTGGGCGCTGCTCTCTCACGAGGAGAAAGAACGAATCAAAATCCTCAAGATAGAGGCAGCAAAGCCCATAGACCCTAACTGT
>DATNPC010000181.1:0-11277 GCA_036703375.1 Allocoleopsis sp. | reverse complement strand
CTGTTTTTTTTGGAATTGCCCTAGAATGCTTAGGAATTCCCATACCGGGAGAAACGATTACCCTTGTGGGTGGTTTCTTAGCGGGTAGTGGCGAACTCGATTATTGGTGGGTGCTGGGTACAGCAAGTACCGGTGCTGTAGTAGGCAGTAGCATAGGGTACTGGATTGGTAGGCTAGGTGGATGGTCTTTGTTGCTGCGAGCAGGGCGATTGTTCCGCATCAGCGAACAGCAACTGACAGAAGCCAAAACCCAGTTCAGTGAAAATGCGGGCAGAGCGGTATTTTTTGGGCGATTTGTCGCATTTTTGAGAATCTTAGCCAGTCCGATGGCGGGAATTGTCGAAATGCCTTTCGTGCAGTTTATGTTGTTCAACCTAGCTGGTGCTACTGTTTGGGCATCGGTGATGGTGACGTTATCCTTCTTTCTCGGACGACTCATTCCCTTAGAAGAGTTAATTTCTTGGGCAGCTAAATTTGCGATCGTTGCTCTCATGCTGGCGATTGCTTGGTTTACGGTTCCTGGTTGGTTGGAGTCTCGTAAATTGATGAAACAATCTTCTGTTGAAAAACAACAGTCAGCGCCAGGAGAGTAGGGAGGAAGAATTTTATTAATAGCTTTAAAAAGCGATCGCTTAACTGCTATGGGTTAGATGCGATCGCTTCTCGTTAGCGCAAGCTTAGATATCGACGTAGGATATTCTGTGCCTGCTCTAATAGTTCATCTTCAAGCTGACCCAAATGTCGAACTAAGGAGTTGCGCCAAAATAAGTTATCCATTTTTACCTTAGAAAAGAGGAAGAATGCAAGAGCAAATCTTGCTATAGCGTCTTTTCACATTTTTCTATAACTTTCAAAACAGGTAACTTATTGATGCGCGGCTCCTAAGCGGACTGCGGACTTCTGTATCCTGCCGAGCGAGCCACAGAGCAATCAGAGTTTTAGCTGTCGATTCATTTATAGGAGCTTATAGGAGCTTGGTTGATTCCGGTAAAAAGTTAGAGTCTAAAACTTCTGTGTATGTATAGGGACATTCGCCAGGAAATGTCTCCACTGGCAATTCAGTTTCAGCACTCGCCCATTCAACTGCATCCAAATAACACTCAGCAAACACCTCTTGAAGGTAAGGCTTGAGGCTGGGCGATTCCTTCAGAGAGTCGCGGATGCGTCTACGATGCTCAACGATGCTACCTTTCCAGCTACCACTTCTGAATTTCGGCTGATATTGCCACTTGAGTAGGTGAGTCAAAACAACGATGAGATTACTCTTTAGGCTTTTGCGCTCACTCCGCCCCATGTCTGAAATTTCTTCAATAAGGTTTTCCCAATCGACGCTTGAGTAATCCCGAACCTGCAACTTTTCTACAGTGGTTTCAATCCATCTCAGGTAGTCCGTCTCGTACAAGCTTTGTCGGTTAGCTTCTAATTCTTTGGTCATAACGGTTTCCTCTCAACATCCCGAGCTGGCTGACGGAAGACTTCTCCTGATGGATTGTCAGTAATATTGTAGCGATCGCATCATTGCAGTACGAACAGAGCGCGATTGACCTTCGATATAGGGGTGCGTTAGCGCCTGCGTCACGCACCCTTTCAACTAGCAAAGAAAGCTTCAACCCTGAATTTGACCGCTTGTAGCCAGTACGCGGGCACTCACACCAAACACGCGTAGCAATCCCTCAGAGTCAGCATGATTGTAACTACCAACGCCTTCCATCGAAGCGTTTTCTTCTGAATAGAGAGAATGCGGCGTATCGCTTGCCGAGACAAATGAGATATTGCCTTTGTAAACGGAAACTTTAATCGTTCCTGTGACCAATGCGGCTGTCGGTTGAATGGCTTGGAGTGCCATTTGAGTGGCTAAATCAAACCAATACCCTTGATAAATTTGCTTGGCAACTAGCAGGGATAGTTGATCGAAGAACTCACGAGCGCGGCGATCTAAAATCAGTTGAAGCAAGAAGGCATAGCAAGTTCCCAGCAGTTCTACACCAGGACTTTCATAAACACCCCGCGACTTAATTCCAACAAAACGGTTCTCGACTAAATGAGTGCCAATTCCGATTCCATTGCATCCACCGATCGCATTTGCCTCTAGAAATGCCTCAACTAGATTCACTGAAGTGCCATTAATGGAGACTGGGCGACCTCGCTCAAAGTGTACCGTAAACTCCTCCGCTTTATCTGGAGCATCGGCAGGATAGCAACCCATAATCGGCTTCACAAAATGAGCTGGAGTTGTTAGCGCTTCCAAAAGACCGGATTCGTGGGTTAGACCTAACAAGTTCGCATCAGTAGAGTAGGGTTTATCTTTTGTCGCCGACACAGAAAGTCCCTTTTCTTGACAAAAATCGATCATTTCGCTGCGGCCAGGGAAACGTGCTAGGAATTCCTCATCACGCCAGGGCGCATACACTTCAAACTCCGGGGCGAGCATATTCGTAATTAGCTGAAACCGGACTTGGTCGTTACCCCGTCCTGTTGCGCCGTGGCTGAAAATCGTTAGATCTCTTGTTTTCATCTCTTCGATCATCGCTTTGGCGAGGACACATCTGGCAATTCCTGTTGTATTCCAGTAGCGTCCCTCATAGCAGGCCTGAGACTGAATTACGCTAACACCAGCCTCCGCTATGGCTTCTCGTGCGGGTAACAAGACAAAATCTGCTGCCCCGGCCAAGAGCATCCGCTCTTTAATGGCTTCCGTATCGTCTTCGTCAGGTTGCCCTAGGTCGGCCGTAAAACAGACAACCCGTACCCCTTGCTCAGTCAGCCAACGGGTTATGGTGCAGCTATCGAGACCGCCAGAACCAGCGAATGCAATAGTTTTTCCTTTCAAATCTTGCGCTTTCATTGTGCGAATTTCCTCTCAATTAGCATGGTGTGCCAAGCGCGATGCGCCTGAACGTGTTAGTGCATTAAATATGAACTGAGTTGGTAAGTATTAACTGTCTTAATACCAATCCCTGACTCAAACCCATAGTCAGAATAGTCAGGCCTTTGACTCGTACTCCTGTTTGAGATAGGACCCCGCTATAGCGGTATCTCCCACTCTGGAATATGCCAATACAACTTTTGGTGCATGACCCACAGATGTCTCGACTTGCTAATCTGACAAAGAGACTATTTTATCTGGTTGCACGAAAATAAAGCGGTCAGAACAAACAAACCGCTAATTCTAGGATTTAGCTAGTGTCCGAACGTCTGAAATAGCTCCTATAAGCAAGGACTTACACAAGTACACTACGCTTAGCGTTCCGTAGCTGACTTGAGTAAGTCCTATAACGAGCTTTATCTAATTGGCAAGATTTTTGTTTTTAAGTACTATGCTCTCACCAGAAAATCTATCCGACTGGATTCCGAGAAATCCTCGATCTTCTGAGATTGATTTTGCGATAAAGGAAAAACTCCTTCGCGTACATTCTCGCAAAAAACTGAATTATACCAATTAAGAAAATCTCAACCAAAACTTGAAGCCATAGAGGAGCGAGAGTTAAACCCCAAATCACTAGGATTAATCCGGTTATAACTAGAGCAATTCCGTGAACTTGTTCGCAAGTTTTCAGACCCGTCCAGACAGCCCACAGTCCTATTCCTAGTAAAAGAATGTTTGCTAGCATGCTTGTTCACCTTATATGTTGAATTTCTAAGAGTAGCGATCGCGACAGTCCGATCGAAGACAGATATCTATTCGTTTTAATCGAAGGTAAACGCTCCTGTTTGAACCCTTGGCTTCTGGGCTTCATAGTTAGACTCAGCGAGTAACCGTTTCAGATTGAGCCGCTTGCGGCTGTCTCCCAGTTGTGCGCCGATGTAATTCTTCGATGTAGTCTTCCATCACGTCCGGACAAAAGTGGTAGTAACAGTGTTGACCCTCCCGACGCACCGCGATCAAATCGGCATTCGCTAATTCTTTCAGGTGATGAGAGACTGTCGCTTGGGACACGGGAAATTGTTCCACGAGTTCCGAACAGCCTGACTCTTTGGTCGAAGCGATCGCTTCTAAAATCTCAAAGCGTCGTGGGTCAGCTAAGGCTTTTGCCGTGCGAGAAAAATGAGCAGTATCCATTGATTGGCTTTTTGGTAGTAAGGAGTTACCGTTCTACCTTGCTAACACAAAAGTTTGCTCCTAATTCGATAAATTTACATATTGATATCTATCTATAGGATAGGTATATTTTCCCAATCTGTCAAGTCATCCCTAGGATAGATGACATAGACTTCAGACCATTGAATTTCTTGCGTAAATTCTGGAATGCCCCCTAAATCCACCAATTGGAGGGGGACTTTGAAAATATTCTCTTGGCAATTTTGGGGGCTGGGGGCGAAAATCAGCTACTGTCAAACACCCAGCTATGTCGTCTATGAACTGCCCCACCTTGAATGACTAGGGAAAAGAGCCTATTCCTTTCCCAATCAATCGTTCAAAACGTTAAAAACGGTCGAGCTAAGAAAAAGCTACAAATCGATTTGGCATCGATGGGTTCGCCAGCAAGAATGGCTTGCTCTAATTCCTGCGGCGTCATCAAAATGGTTTCCATATCTTCGTCGTCATCCTGTACGGGAGGCGTCTCCAGCTTTTCTAAGTCTTGAGCGAGAAAAGCATAGATGAATTCATCAGAATAGCCAGGAGCAAGGGCAAATTTACCAAGCGATTGCCAACGGTTTGCGCGATAGCCCGTTTCCTCTTCAATTTCTCGCTTAATCGTTTCTGCGGCGTCTTCATGATGCTCGATGGTACCCGCAGGGAATTCTAATAGACGCCCTTGAACGGCAAAGCGATACTGCCGCAATAGTACTAGCTTACCTTCGGGTGTCACAGGTACCGCTAAAGCCCCGCCTGGATGACGGACACATTCCCAGTCTCCTTCTGCTTTATTCGGCAGGCGGAGATGGTTGACTTCAAAATTAAATTTGCGACCCCGATAAAATAGGCGTTGTTTCAGCAGTTGTGGTGGTTCTTGACCTAGTGCCATGTTGAGGTTAGAAGGTTGACAGTTTAAATCCAGAAGTTGGTATATGAATCTTTACAGCCGACGAACTCCTGAACAGTCTACTCTCTGAAGGAGTTGTGCGATCGCTTTTCCTGAAACTGGCTCTACCCAGTCGGGGGCGATTTCTGCCAAGGGAACTAAGACGAATGCCCGTTCGTGCAAGCGAGGGTGAGGAAGTTTAAGAGTAGGAGTATCTAGGATTAAGTTATCAAATAGTAATAAATCCAGGTCGAGGGTTCTCGGCCCATTGCGTTCCTGACGAACCCGACCGAATTCGGCTTCAATTGCCAGTAAAGTTTCTAAGAGTTCTTGGGGGGTGAGCTGCACCTCCAATAAGGCACAACCATTGAGGTAATCTGGTTGTGGCGGACCAACCGGCTCAGTTTGGTACCAACTCGAACAGGCTTGCAGCGTAACTCCAGAAGTTTGAGCTAGTTTTTTGAGGGCATCCTCTAAGATGTGCTGAGAATCGCCCAGATTACTGCCAAGTGCGATCGCACTTAGTACATGCTTGGCTGCTGTCATAGTATGCTCCTGAGTAGATGCGATCGCGTTTTCCCCAATGGCGTTACTGATTGTTTAGACTTCCAAACCAAACTAGTCCCCTCCGTAGGTGGCGAGTATCACCTAGCCCTTTGTTGCAGAAATCGGCTCGCTGAGAAGAGCGATTGCATCCAAGAATGAACATCATCCTCCCTGCTATTCCCAGCATAGGCTCTCTGTGTCGCTGGATGGGCTACAAGTTTGTGCCTCTCAGGAGATGTTCTTGCCGCTATAAATATTTAAATATTTATAGTTATGGAGATAGAAAAAACCCTCGGTCTTTGGCTTCAAGCTCCTAGAGCTTCTGTGTACTCTGTGGCATTCAGCTCGGATGGTCAAACGTTGGTCAGTGGTGGTGCCGACAGGACAGTTTTGGTCTGGAACGTTCTCGGTGCTAAACCCTTACGCCTGCTGAGAGGCCATTCGGACTGGGTTTATTGTGTGGCGATGAGTCCTGATGGGCAGACTATTGTCAGTGGTAGCTTGGATCAGACGATTAAAGTCTGGAATGCAAACAACGGGAAAGAGCTTCGCACGCTCAAAGGTCATTTAGACACAGTTTGCTCTGTTGCCATTAGTTCGGATGGGCAAACCATCGTTAGTGGTAGTAAAGATACCACTGTTAAGGTTTGGAACTTAAGAACTGGGCAAGAGATTGACACGTTTACCGATTGCTCGGACTGGGTTTATTCGATCGCTATTCGCTCAGATAATCAAACAATCGTCAGCGGTTGTGCGGATGCGACCATTCAAGTCGGTAAACTCGGTAAGATTATCGGCCACTCTGGCACTGTTACCTCTGTTGCCATCAGTCCGGATGGACGAACCATCGTCAGTGGCAGTATCGACGAAACCATTAGAGTATGGGACTTTGAGACAGGTCAACAACTATATGCGATCGCAGCTCATCCTGGTGGTGTAACATCTGTAGCGATTAGCCCCGATGGACGAACTATTGTCAGTAGTGGGAATGACAAACTAGTTCAAGCGTGGGATTTCAAGACGGGTAAAAAACTGCATACCTATAAGGGACATGTAGAAGCTATCTTGTCAGTTGCCATCAGTCCCGATGGACGGCTGATTGCTAGTGGTAGCCGTAATGATGTAATTAAGATCTGGGCTATGCCAGAGCCTACTTTCTCCCTTCCCGCTCTAAAAATACCGATGCTGAAGTAGCCGGGAGGCAGGGGAAGTAGGGCGAAGAGAATAGGTATAGGACTTACGCAAATTCCCGTTTGAGCCACCATGAGTAGGGGCGCACCGACGTGCACCCTTCCTATATGTGGAGTCCCTGCGTAAGTCCTGACGGCGATGGGATGTACAGGCTGGAAAATTACATCGAAAAAACTGGATTAACTCATAGGCTAATAGCAATGTCTCATCACGCAATTTACCTAGACTGCCACGCAACAACACCTGTTGATGAACGGGTGCTGGAGGCGATGCTGCCTTACTTCACAGAACACTTTGGCAATCCATCTAGCATCAGCCATGCTTACGGTTGGGAGGCGGAGGCGGCGGTTAAACAAGCAAGGGCTGTCCTAGCAGATGCGATTCATGCGACGCCAGAGGAGATTGTTTTTACTAGCGGCGCGACTGAGGCAAATAATTTGGCGATTAAGGGAGTTGCTGAGACTTACTTCAGCAAAGGGCGTCATATCATTACAGTCCAAACGGAACACAGTGCAGTTCTCGACCCATGTCGTTACCTACAGACATTAGGATTTGAAGTAATGTTCCTGCCCGTGCAGCCGGATGGGTTAATTGATTTAGCTCAGTTAGAGAAAGCAATTCGTCCCGATACGATTTTGGTATCGGTAATGGCGGCAAATAACGAAATTGGGGTATTACAGCCCTTGGCAGCAATCGGGACGATTTGTCGCCAGCATCAGGTACTATTCCACACGGATGCGGCTCAAGCCATTGGCAAAGTTCCCCTAGATGTGCAGGCTATGAACATTGACTTGATGTCCCTAACGGCTCATAAAGTTTATGGGCCTAAGGGGATTGGGGCGCTTTACGTCAGACGCCGTAATCCCAGAGTTCAGGTAGCACCTCAGCTTCATGGTGGAGGTCACGAACGGGGAATGCGCTCTGGTACGCTTTATACACCTCAAATTGTTGGGTTTGCCAAGGCGGTAGCACTAGGACTAGAAGAACAGGTAACTGAGTCAGAATGTATTAGCCAGTTACAGCAGCATCTATGGCAGCAACTGAGTCAACTCGAAGGAATTCATCTCAACGGTCATCCCACTCAACGACTGTCAGGAAATCTCAATATCAGTGTAGAAGGGGTCGATGGTTCTGCGCTGTTGTTGGGCTTGCAGCCTGTAGTGGCAGTGTCTTCCGGTGCAGCTTGCTCGTCGGTCAATACGGCTCCCTCTCATGTTCTGATGGCACTGGGGCATTCTGAGGCACTCGCTTACGCTTCCATCCGGTTTGGGATTGGCCGTTTTAATACGGTAGAGGAAATCGATCGCGTCGCTCAACATGCGATCGCAACCATTGAGGCCCTCCGTCAGTCGCAAATCGTTACCTCTAAAAGCGCTCAGTTGAAGTAGAATAGTAAACTGAGGGGCGAGTAGGTTGTCGCCGAAGCTTTTGCGAAACCAGTAGAGCGCGGCTTTGGAAAGAGCAACTACCAAATAGAGGTGAGTGGCATCTGAGTAATAGCGCGGTATAATACACCTTCATGGGAGCAGTTGCGGATCGAGTTTTTTTTCGGGTTAAACCCGTATAAACTATCAATAAATGCTAGACGCAACTGATTCGCACTTCGAGACTTTTGACTCACTCGTTACAAATTTCAACGTTTACCCTTTCTAGAAGGGTGTAGCGTTGGACAAAAATGCATTAAGGAAGAGTTGACCGAGGAAAGTGCCTGTTGTACTTAGTCACTTCAAGGTCAATTAGTCAATTTTCAGTTTTTAGTTTTTCATGTGAAGCAAGAGGTTTCGCTTACACAGTTATCTTGGGTAGCTAAACAGAGGAGGATAAGCCTCATTGCCTAAGCATGCTGCCAGTTTTTGAGGAATTTGAATGCCAAAGCAAATTATTATTGCGGAGCAGCATCGACTTGCTGCCGTTTTTTGGGAAGATCAGATACAAGAACTCGTGGTGGCCACCGGTAGTCACCAAGTGGGTGATATTTATCTCGGCATTGTAGAAAATGTCTTACCTGGGATAGATGCCGCTTTTGTCAATATTGGCGATCCAGATCGGAATGGTTTTATTCATGTGACCGATTTGGGACCCTTGCGGCTCAAACGCAGTGCGGGTGCTATTACCGAACTGCTGACACCCCAGCAAAAAGTCTTGGTTCAAGTGATGAAGGAGCCGACGGGCAATAAAGGTCCTCGGCTCACTGGAAATGTTAGCTTGCCGGGTCGGTACTTGGTCTTAATGCCTTACGGGCGAGGCGTTAATTTATCGCGACGGATTAGAAGCGACAACGAGCGCAACCGCCTAAGAGCACTCGCTGTGCTGATTAAGCCAGCTGGTATGGGATTGTTAGTGCGAACGGAAGCGGAAGGCAGAGCTGAAGAAGCGATTATTGAAGACTTAGAGGTGCTGCAAAAGCAGTGGGAAGCTATCCAGCAGGAAGCAAATTCCACTAGACCGCCAGCCCTCTTGAACCGGGATGACGATTTTATTCAGCGCGTCCTTCGGGACATGTACTCCGGGGATGTGAACCGGATTGTGGTCGATTCCCACACTGGAGTCAAGCGAGTTAAGCAGCATTTATTGACTTGGAGTGGGGGCCGTCCTCCCGAAGGGGTCTTAATCGATCATCACCGCGATCGCATTCCCATTCTCGATTACTTCCGGGTGAATGCAGCAATTCGAGAAGCCCTCAAACCTAGAGTGGATTTGCCCTCAGGTGGCTACATTATTATCGAGCCAACAGAAGCCCTAACCGTAATTGACGTGAACTCCGGTTCCTTTACGCGATCGGCAACGGCACGGGAAACCGTATTGTGGACAAACTGCGAAGCGGCAACAGAAATTGCTCGCCAACTGCGGCTGCGAAATATTGCAGGCGTCATCGTGGTTGACTTCATTGATATGGATTCCAGACGCGATCAGTTACAGGTACTGGAACACTTCAACAAAGCCTTGAAAGCGGACAAAGCTAGACCGCAAATTGCTCAGCTTTCGGAACTCGGCTTAGTCGAGCTAACCCGCAAGCGCCAAGGTCAAAATATTTATGAGCTGTTTGGTCAAACTTGCCCCAGTTGTGGCGGTTTAGGTCATTTAGTACACCTGCCTGGAGAAAGCGAGCGCCCAGGCCGAGAGGTCATAGAGCCTGCCGCAGGTCAAGTTGTGCTCCGGGAAGCTCGCATGCCAGAGGTTGCTGAACCCTTTGATTTCGGGGTCGAGACGGAAGACGACCTCCTCAATCATCCGAGCTACCAAGAACGAGGTGGACTCAGCAGTAACAACAATCGCCGCCGCCGCCGTCGTCGTCCCGATGAACCCGTGGCAAAAGAGGAACCAATGGCTAGGGGAGGTCTTCGGCCGACTGTCTTACCTCAATTGCGATCGGAGTCAGCTACAGAGACGGATACTCTTCGTATTGGCGTTGGCGACACAGGACGCGATATCGCACCAGTAGAACGCAGTTCGCCCTTCTCTGGAAGTGACACAGGACGCGATATCTTACCACCAGCCGCTCTATTAGGAAAGCGCGGTGTGGTAGAGGAGTTAGGTGTAGGAGGACGCGGTCTAGGGTCAGAGCCAGCAGAACGCGCCGGAAAACCTCAGCTCATCAAATCGATCAAAGAGATAGAACCACCAGAAGTAATTGCTGTCGAGATGACTCCAGAAGAGCAGGATGTTTATGCTCTGATGGGCATTTCTCCTCTAGTCCGGTTAGACCGAGAGATTAAAAATCCTAAGTCAGTAATTGTCTCGGTCGTGCTTCCAGGAGAATTAGAGCCAACAGAACAGTCAAACGGAACATCAGTAGAAGCGTCGGCTGATTCACACTTAGGTACTCTTGCGCCAGAAGATGAGACTTCCTCATTTGAGGAACCTGTGGTTGAGGAACCAGAAGCACCACAACCAATACTGGCCGCATCACCTGCCGAAGCATCGCCTGGAGATGGACAAACTGACTCATCGTCCAATGGTGAATCAGATAGCAGCCGTCCTCTGGTACGCCGCCGTCGCCGTCGCTCTTCAGCGCCCGATACTAATGACGATTAGAGAGCGGAAGGAAGGTTGAAGGTTAGAGGGTTGTGGTGAGAGTCTATAACCTTGTAAGTTGTTACCTGTAACGTTCTAACCTGCAACCGTTGAAGGTATACGTCATGCCGGTCGAGGAACAAAAAGATATTCCCGGTCTTGTTGTGTCACAGCCGGAATGGCAAGTTAACGTTTGTGAGCTGCCCAATGTATCTAGCTCTCAGACGTTAGTTGCTGGTGTAGATGAGGTAGGGCGCGGTGCTTTATTTGGACCTGTGGTAGCGGCAGCAGTGATTTTGCCAGCATCTGCTCTACCACAACTTGCCCTTGCTGGTGTCAAAGACAGCAAACAATTATCTCGTCTTCAACGCACGAGGCTGGCTCAAGAGATTCAACGGTTGGCTATAGATTGGAGAATTGGCTATGCCACCAGTAATGAGATCGACCAGCTAAATATTTTGCAGGCTTCACTCTTAGCTATGAAACGAGCTATTTTCAAGTTGAGAGTACAGCCCGATCTTTGCCTGATTGATGGCAAGCAGTCTCTACCCGATTTCCCTTT
>DATNPC010000180.1:0-3901 GCA_036703375.1 Allocoleopsis sp. | reverse complement strand
CGGTTCCCTCCCCACCGCAACGGGCTTATCGTTGCGCCTGAATCACCCGATGATTTATCCCCGAAAAGAGGTAAAAGCACACGGTACTCGACGGCTGATTGAAGGTCATTTTGAGCCAGGTGAAACGGTCGTAGTGGTTGATGACATCCTAATTAGTGGTAAAAGTGCAATAGAAGGAGCGCAGAAACTGGAGTCGGCAGGGTTAAACGTTAACGATATTGTAGTGTTTATCGACCACGAGCAAGGGGTTAAGGACAGACTGCGAACCAATGGTTATCAAGCGCATTCCGTGTTAACGATTTCTGAAATTACAGAAACCTTGTATCAAGCCGGTCGCATTACTGAGGAGCAATACCAAGCCCTAGCACAACACTGAAAAATTATCAATTATAAATTATGAATTTTGAAGAAACTGGAGATGATTGATAATGAGTAAGCCATTAGAAGAAAACCTTTCCAGAGAAATTGCCCAAAAAATCAAAAGCAAAGCAAAAAATAGTTTTGATAATACGTATAAAGCCGCTTTGTTAAACACTAGTGCAATGTACGTTCAAGGCTTTTTAGTCGCGCCGGGAACACCGTACAAACCCATCGAGCATAGCTGGCTGGAGTTTGAGGAGTATTTAGTCGATCCAACTCTGCCACATCTCAACAAAAATGTTGCACAACTCTACTACTTTCCCGCACAACGCCTGAGCGTCAAGCAAGTCAAAGCAGCGGTTGAAGAAGCCATTGAAGATTATCCTGAAGACCCACCTCTCCCCGTCTATGGTGCTGCACCATATGAGTATTATGGCGACAAAATGTTAGGCGGTCGTGATTACCAAGCGGCTTATGAAGAGGCACTGGCTAAGTGCCGAGAGTTAAAGCAGTCCTCAGTTGAAAATAATTAATCAATCTATAGTCAGTCTGAACCCTTCGGGAAAACTCTCAAGGATGGTAATAGGTAATGGGTAATGGGTAATTGGTAATTGGAACTTCTTCCCTTTCCCTATTACCTTTTTCTATACCTCTAAGTCACCCGTTGCAAAGTGGCGCGGGTGGGGTCGAGAATCTTTTGCCCTAGACTGGGAAACTTGACGGCAATACTGATTTTATTTCCCGAACCGAAGACATGGGTAACTTCACCCGTACCAAAGGTATCGTGAATCAGTAAATCGCCAACTTTCCAGTCCTGCGACTTTTTAGTAGAACCCTTCGATTTTTGTTCCTTGGGTTCTGAGGCTGAGGGTTCTTTCCAGTTGGCTTTGACTTTTACCAACGTGCTGCTGACGAGTTCTTTCGGTAATTCCCCCAGAAATTGAGAACGGACAGCGGGTTCGCGAGTGCCATAGAGGCGGCGTTCGCGGGCGTGGGAGAGATACAGTTGTTCTTGGGCACGGGTGATGCCGACATAACAAAGACGGCGTTCTTCTTCCAACGCAACAGGGTCATCCATAGAACGGTAGTTGGGAAATAGCCCCTGTTCTAGCCCTACTAAAAAGACGACGGGGAACTCCAATCCTTTAGCCGAGTGCAACGTCATCAACGAAACCGCTTTTTGCCCGTCTTTGAGGTCATCTAAGTCAGAGGCAAGAGACGCATTTGCCAAGAAGCCTTCTAAACTGGTGTCTTCGTTCTCTTCCTGAAATTGGAGGACGGCGTTATACAGTTCAGAGATGTTTTCCAAACGGTTTTCGGCTTCATCGGTGCCTTGTTTTTGCAAGTCCTGAATGTAACCCGACTCTTCGATAATTCCCTTAACGATATCAGCGGCGGAAAGGTGTTCGATTTGTGATTGCCAACGTTGAATGAGTTGAGCGAAGCTATTCACTCCTTTAGCCGAGCGTCCCGCTAATGTATTGACAGAGGTTTGGTCGCTTAAAATTTCCCAAAGGGACACGCCTAATTCTCGCGAAGCACCGACAAGGGCATCAACCGTGGCTTGACCGATACCGCGTCGAGGGGTGTTAATGATACGCAGGATACTGACGGTATCATCGGGATTTGCGATCGCTCTTAAATAAGCTAGAGAATCTTTAATCTCTTTGCGATCGTAGAACTTCAATCCGCCGACAATGACATAAGGAACTTTTCCCCGCAAAACATCTTCAAACGGGCGAGATTGAGCATTCGTTCGGTAAAGGATGGCGAAACTTCCCCAGTCTAATTCTGGGTGTTGTTGCTCCATTCGGCGGATTTGCTCGAAGACAAACTTGGCTTCTTCTAATTCGTCATCCGCTTTGTGAATGTAAATCTGTTCTCCTAATCCGCGTGTGGGTTTGAGGACTTTATCGATGCGTTGAGTGTTATTTTCGATCAGGTGGTTCGCGGCTTGAAGAATGTTTTCCCTGGAACGATAGTTTTCTTCTAACTTCACCATCGTGCGGGTATCGTCATCCGGCAATCCATCTCCAAAGTCTTCCTGAAACTCTAATAAGATGGTGAAATCTGCCATTCTAAAGGAGTAGATCGATTGGTCAGCGTCCCCAACTACAAAAACTGAGCGATCGCGCCAATCCCACTCACTCTTTCTTGTTTCTCCATTGGTGGTCAATAATCGAATCAAGTCATACTGGATTCGGTTGGTATCTTGATATTCATCCACCAATATGTGACGGAATTGCTGATGCCAGTAAGCTAATACTGTTTCATTTTGTTGAAATAACTTGACGGGAACTAAAATTAGATCATCAAAATCGAGAGCGTTATTGGCAGCTAGCTGATTTTGGTAATGGCTATAAACTTCAGCCGTCACTCGTGCTTTATAACCGGAATTTTCTTTCTCATAATCTTGAGGAGATAAGCCTAAATTTTTAGCGTTACTAATGGCGTAGCGAATTTTACGAGGGTCAAATTTCTTGTCATCTAGGTTTAACTGTTTGGTGACAATATTTTTGACAAGACTCTGGGCATCGGATTCATCGAAGATGGAAAAGTTACGATTCCACTGGCGTCCTTTTTCGTCTTGATATTTATTGATATCGAGGCGAAGAATCCTAGCAAAGAGGCTGTGGAATGTGCCAATCCACAGTGGTTTGATGTATTTTTTGTAAACACGCGATCGCAACTGAGTTTGTTCCTCAGTAGGCAGTAACTCTAAGCGTTGACCGTGTTTTTCTTGCGCGAGTTTTTGTGCAAAGATATTTTCAATCCGTTCTTTCATCTCCCGTGCGGCTTTGTTGGTGAAGGTTACCGCTAGGATATTTTCTGGATTGACTTTGTGCTTGAGGATTAAATTGGCAATTCGATAGGTTAATGCCCTTGTCTTGCCGGAACCTGCCCCAGCCACCACCAGCAAGGGGCCGCAGAAATGTTCGACAGCGCGACGTTGGGAAGAATTGAGGTGCGACAGGAAGTCAACGGTTTGAGTCATGGCGGCGCGAGGCGACAGGGCGAGGACTTAGCAAGAGAATCTATTCTAGTCAAGGGTATCGTATCTTTGCCGCAGACTGTAGGGGTGAGATGCGGCTTGCCTTTCAGATGGTTGCAGTCAGGGTAGTACCAGAGTAGGACGCTCACTGATAGACAACGCTATGCTAGTTTCATAAAACTTTGCTTTGCTAGCGGGTGCATCACCACGTTTTGCCCGGTTTGGATGTTTCTAACTTAAATACATGAAGGCTTTCATCAGCTACAGCAGCGTAGATCGTGAGTTTGTCCAGCGTTTAGCAACAGATCTGCGGGTACAGGAAGGGATAGATGCTTCCTTTGACCAGTGGGAAATCAATCCTGGCGATTTATTCCCGGAGCAAATCGAAAGAGCACTGACAGAAGCTAATGTGCTGATTTTCGTCCTCTCGCCTGATAGTGTAGACTCCCGATGGGTTTCTTATGAGCGGCAGTCTTGGCTGACAATGCAGATTGATGAAGAGAAGCTGGCAAGACAAGAATCTCGTTTGCCCAAACGCCGCCTTATCCC
>DATNPC010000179.1:0-4093 GCA_036703375.1 Allocoleopsis sp. | reverse complement strand
AAAAGTCTTATTTCTTGTCGAGTACTGGACTTGCTAGTATCCGGGAAGATGCAGGTACCCTGATTCCAGAAGAGACAACATCCATCCAAAATTCCTTTGATATAGTAGTTCATGACCCCTGGCGACCTGTCCCCGCGCTGGGAGGTCATGCGGCAATACCAGCCGGTTCATTTGAGCGATCGCATTTAGATAGTCGTTCGGATGTCTTAACTTATACCACCGAACCCCTCACCGCAGACCTTCATTTAGCTGGGGATGTTGCAGTGGAAATCTGGTGTACTGCTGATAAGCCCAGTCATGACCTATGTGCCGTCCTTTCGGAAGTCCATCCCAACGGCGATGTCTACAATCTGACGCAAGGTTATCTGCATGTAGAGTCGAGTCAGACTGCACCCCTACGCCTTGCACTGCAAGCGACTTGCGCCCGAATTGCACAAGGTAACGCCTTACGCCTGAGTTTAAGTTCGGCTTGTTTCCCCGCTTATTCCATGAATCCCGGCACGGGTCAACCCGTTGCCAGCGATCGCTTAATGGATGCTGAGATTATAACGCTGAGGGTGAGTTGTGGAAGCGATCGTCCCTCTCAAGTCTTGCTTCCTGTAGTTTCGCCGTCTTGAATATAACTCGCGATCGGACAAAATTGAGGTATATCTCTCTTTGAAAAATCAATTATAGATTAGTCACCAACCGAGCTTTTTTAAGAATAAATTGTAACAGTGTTTCTTCTTGTGAAAGAATATCTGCTGTTCCTTCCATACCCGCTTGCAGGATACATTCTTGATTTCCTGCTTTTAGCTTAAAAGTTTCGGGTTTAATTGTCACTTCATAAGTTTTCAATGTCCCAGAAGATTGATTTTGGGACATAAACACATCTGGAGAAACAGCACTTACTGTTCCTTTAAGGATGCCGTAATCTGGATAAGGACAAGCCGAAACGCGTATCTGTACATTTTGCTTGGTTTTTACCTTGCCGATGTCAGCAGGAGCGACAACTGCTTTTATTACTAAAGGAGCATCCCTTGGAGCAATTTGGGCAATTTCATCGCCGGAACGAACAACTTGCTTGGGATTGCGGAGATTGAGTTTCTGAAGGATACCAGAAACTGGGGCACGAATGACTGTATTTTTCAGTTCTGTCACCATTTGTTGGAGTTCGTAGCGATCGCTATTCAGTCTAGTCTCGATTTCTGTGCGTCGCTGGACTAATTCTTCCTTTTCTTGGTTTAATCGAGCAACAGAGGCTTCTCCTGTGGCGCTGGCTTGGGTAATTTGCTCCCCTGCCATTGCTACTGCTGCATTGCTAGGATTAATCGCTGCTTGCACTCTTTGCAGTCTCGCTTTAGCCGTTTTGAGGTTTGCTTCTCGTTCTCTTAATTGAAGTTGCGAAATCGCCCCGGTGTTTGCTAGTTGTTGATATCTAGCCAGTTCTTCTTGTGCTAATTCTAAGGCGGCTTCTGCTTCTCTGACTTCTGCAACGGTGGTAATTTTTCTATCTTCATACTGTCGTTGATTTAATTCAAGTTCTGCCTTAGCTGAAGCAATCGCCCGTTGCATTTTATCTGTCTCTGCTGCAATCTGCCGAGCCAGAGTCTGACGTTGAGCATTTATTTGCTGGATTTGTTGTAGATTTTGGGCAATACTTTCTTGCAGTTGCTTCTTTTTTGTTTGCAGACGGGAATCCTCTAGATAAGCAATTGCGTCCCCTAATTCAAGTACTTGGTTGTCTGTGACTGTGATGCGAGAAATTGTCCCTTCTGTAGCGGCTTGAACCAAGCGCAGTTCACCCACAGGACGCAGGATAGCTGGAGCTTTGACAGTGGTTTTGAATTTCAGCACGCTGGCAAGCAAAATCCCACTGCCAAATATAACCAAGCAAGCGAACCCTGCCCATGTCAACCTACGACTGATATCAGGGATAAACTCCTCTGGGGTGGCAATATGAAGGGATTTAGGAATGAGTTTAGGCTTTGGTTCGCTGTATCCCTTAAGAAGATTTACGGCTTTTTCTTCTGGGGTTGGAGAATTAATTTTTCCCCATTGCCCGTTGCCATTGGCAGCATATCCTTTATGAACAAGCCGAATAGCCTCTTTCAATTGGGAAGCAGATGTTTTTTGTTTAGACAGATAGCCCATCGCCCCGACTGCAAATGCTTTATTGATATAACCTTCATTGTTATCGGAACTGAAAGCTAAGACTTTAATGTCTGTAAATTTGTTACAGATAATCTGGGCAGTACTTGCTCCATCCAGATTGAGCATCTCCATGTCTAAAAGTACTAGATCGGGTTGTAAAGTTTTTACTTGCTCAATCGCGCCATAACCGTCATCAGCAGTTCCCACTACCTGTAAATCTGGCTCTGACTTGAGCATATTCGTCAGATATTTTTGAAGGGATTTTTGCTCATCTACTATGAGAATACGAATCATAGATGGGTTACGGGGTTAAAAAATGTAAATGCTCTCCAGGAAGCTTTTGCAAGTCCTCTGGTGTTCCCTGTAGCATCAACTTACCTTTATCCAACAACACAATCCAATCAGCACGCAAGATGACTCGGGGACGGTGGCTAATCATAATTGTGGTTTTTCCCTGGCGATACCACAAGAGCCTATCCAGCACTTTTGTTTCTAAAACTGGGTCTAGTGCCCCTGTGGATTCATCTAAAATCAGGATAGGTGGCTCTTTAATAATTGCCCTGGCTAAAGCTAGTCTTTGCCGTTGTCCCCCAGAAATATTTGCCCCAAATTCTCCTAAAACAGTGTTATATTTATCGGGCATTTCGCTGATAAATTCATCGGCGTATGCCATCTCACAAGCTCTGACAATTTCTTCTAGAGTACTATCAGGATAACTAAAGCGAAAATTATCTAAAATAGAGCGCTGCCAAAAATGGGGTTCTTGGGGAACTAAGACTACCTGTTGACGCAGAGAATCTAAAGATAAGTCCTGCTGGTTGTAAATGCCATAGCGGATATTTCCCGATTGCAGTGGATAAAGTCCCGCAATCACTTTCGCGAGAGTACTTTTACCACAGCCAGATTGACCAATAAGGGCGGTAACTTGACCTCCAGGAATGGTCAGGGAAAAGTCTTCTAATAAGTCTATCCTGCCTGTATGGTGAAAGTTGAGTTTTTTACAGGAAATATCAGCATTGCTAATTATACAGGCGTAGGCTTTTTTCGTGTCCTCTTCGTCATCTTCTGGGGTACTATCGATGACTTCTGTAAGGCGTTCCATCGCCGTTCTCGCACGGGCAAATTCATCTACGAAATTGATTACAGAACCGATAAAGCCGGTAAAGTTACCGTTCATGCTGTTAAAAGCCAGCAATTGACCTATGGTTAATACCTTGCCGATAACTAAAGTACTGCCAAACCAAAGTAAAGCGATACTACCTAACCCAGAGGCTAAGCTGGAAAATATATCGTTAAGAATAGTAATTTGAATTGTATTGAAGGTAACATTAGCAAGGCGACCAAATCTTTCTTGAAATTCTTCCCAAGCTTGGGGTTTGGCATTAGTAGTTTTTAGAGTCAATGCGCCTTTGAATGTTTCTACCAACATTCCCTGGTTTTCCGCAGACGTCACTAAGACCGCACGAATTTTCTGTTGCAAAGCTGGCAATAAAATTAAGGTGGAACTACTCATTATGACTGCTATGACTATTGCTAACAGTGTCAACTGCCAGCTATAAAATAGCATCAAGTATAAAGACACTACCGCGATAAAAAATCGACTAGGAAAGCCAATAGCTACCTGGGATATCAGTTGATTGATTTCTCTAATATCCCTTAAACGACTAACAATTTCTCCACTGCTACGGGTTTCATAATAACTCAAAGGCAGCCGTAAAATTTGCCGTCCAAATTCTAAAACTAATCCTAATTCTAATCTTTGGGCGAAGTGGGCAATTAGGCTTGACTGGATGAACCGCAGAAAACTACTAAACAGATCGATCGCCATTACCCCAATTACCACCGTGGTGAGTAACTGGGTATCCCCTCGCACCAACACATCATCAGTGAGGATTTGTAGAAGGAAGGGGAAAGCCAACGCTAGCAAGCCAATTACTAAGTTGAGGAGGATGACTTCAAT
>DATNPC010000178.1:0-3088 GCA_036703375.1 Allocoleopsis sp. | reverse complement strand
CATAAAGCCTGAAAATCCCATTGGACTTTACCTTTTGGCTTAACTCCCCTCAAAGTCAGGAGCCGTCCCCGCATCGTATGTAGCCCCATCCGGCTTTCGTCCTGACACCAATATCGTAGTCTTTGCCAAGGCTTATAATATTTGTTTACTCTCTCTAGTATTGCTTCTAGCTCTTGAGGCAGTTTTTTTTTGAAAGCTTCTATCGCCCCTTCGGCTTGTTTGGCACTGACAGGACGTGGGACTTTTAACTTAGCTTTCAATTTATCATGTACTAGATGATGAACCACATCATATTTCACTTTTATATCCAATAGAGCTTCTAGCCAAAGTTTGACTTCTTTGTAGCTTGTAAATCCTTCGGCGTCAGCTAATTCCGCTTTCAGACGTTCCACTGCCCATGGGGGAATTAATGGTTCCTTGCCAGGGCTTTTACCCACTTCTAGCATCTTCGCTAGTCCGCCGCTACGGTACTGACTTAACCATCTAGAAATTGTGCGGCGACCACGACCGATAGTGACAGCCAGATGTTCTACTGTTTCCACTTGTCGGATTTTGAGCAGATAAAGCGCTTGCACTCGCTCAAATCTACGTTTGTCTTTTTGATGAACTAGCAGCTTTTTGAGAGTGGAAGCTTCTTCAGTAATCTCAATTTTTATAACTCTGACCATCTTGGCAACCCTGATAACCGACTTGATTCATAGCTTTAACCAATTGTGCCATTGTTAAACCCAATTGGTATGAGCATTGTAAATTAGATGCACAACAGGTTACAAGATGCTCCCAAGTCTTCATTTGCCGAGTATCTCCTTGAGCGTGTACGTGTAAGGTTTACCATCGGCGATCGCTTTGCGAACTGCTGCAAGCTGCGATCGCTTCACAGCAGCCGAGCGGGATACCCATAAATTCGTGTCTGGGTCTTTCTCCTTGTAGCTAAAATTCCAATACCAGTGAGTATCGGTAAACTTGTCGCGACTCCCACTCACCAGTGGGTAACTCCTGAGAATTTTGTCCTTTCCCTTCCGATCCGAGGTGTATTGGGTGAGGTAGCCAACTTGTCTGCTGACATCGGTTTGGGATTTTCCTAGGGAAAATTTAGGTTCAGGCGATCGCCTAACATTCCCTAGAAAAGTCTGTTTGGCACACCACGGAATTAACCATTCAACCTCGTACCAACCGCCATTAGAGAGCGAAAAAAAATTGGGGGAGATTGAACTGGAGCACCTAGTCAGACCCCAGCTCTAACTTTGCCTTCTTAGACTCTCCTACGTAGAGGTTGGTTGTGTCGCCTTTGAGGTAATGTCAAGATTACTTCTCCCACTGCTTCTTTGAACCTGTTAGCTCGATGCAGCAGTACATCTGGGTTAAAGGTAACATTAATCCTTTGATGAATTGAGAATTCCATTTTTATGCTTCATAGGTATGAGTATTGAGTTTCATAGTGAGTAAACCCAGCGTATTGAAAACGGTTGATTTGGTAAATAGAGACAGTGTTAGTATTTGTGGAGGGAAACCAAGACTCTTCCGACTCAGGTTCGTCAATTTCGTCGTCTGGTTCCTCTATAACTTCTGTTTCTAGTTGATAAGGGTTTTCCACGACAGCGAGGAGAGCTTCACTGCAAGCTTCGTTTGTAGAGGAAGCTGTTACCTCGATGACGTAGGGGTAAACTTTGACTTTGTATCGCTTGCCCATAGGATGCAACTGAAGCATGAGTTTCGCTTGTCCTATGGCAGTCGCCGCTTTTATTGGTGATGCCTAAATATTGATAGCATCTAGCTAACATTGGATAAAAATCTTAGGATGCTTCAAGCACCCTAAGATAACCTCCCGTCTAAAATTCCTCACACGCTTCATCGAGTGGAGGAGTTATCCGAGCAACCGAACGATTCTCTTCTTCTCGATCGGTGTAGAAGTCAATATGTACGACTCCCTCAGCTAGAAGATCGCCAGGTAATTCGTGTTTAATGTTTACTCTGATTCCAAGAAGGAACCTGTGCTGAAACAGATGTCAGCACAGCTACGTGCAGAGATTGAGAAGGCGGTGGAAGCTGCTGAGAAACAATCCGATCCAACTAAAATTGCTCACTCAGAAGACATTGGAGCTTGGGCTGCACGGCTGGATAAGGCTTTCTACCATGCCCAAGAGAACACCGAAACCATTCCCTTTGTTCATCTACTCGAACTGATGGGTTTGCAACCTGTCGAGTTGTGGATGGCGCTGCTGTGGTCTGGAAACTATGCCCTAGAATCAAGAGCGGATTAATTTTACCACAGTTGCGATGAAACACTCCTTGTAAACTACTCTCACTCGCAACTTTTATGAACTTTTAATGAAGTTTGATGAGCTTCCGAGCAAGAGCTTTGCAATCTAAGCTTTAAAGCTCAATACAGTTGGGAAGCACGAGCAAATCTAAAGGAAATATTAAATTAGTTTAAATTTACATAACTTAACGTTTTTGAGGGCTTGTCAAGGTGGTTTATCGATTTTTGTAAACTACAATACTGTTAGCCAAGCATCCAGTTGGCTGGCGTGTATCGAACAAATTACATGCCAAGTTTAGGGACTAGCCTTTTATCTGGGCTATAAGTCCTCTAACGCAGATTTGAAAAATCTTTTCAAATGTTTACGCATCCTCAGTTAATTTTGTTTGTTTCTCACGGACATTGTTATCTCTGGAACTGTCCGCTTGTTTTTCTCCATGTAGCTTCAGATCTGTTAACAGCATTTGCCTACTATTCAATTCCCTTAATGCTGTTTTTTTTGATTAAACAGCGCGATGACGTGCCGTTTTCGGGGATGTTCAAGCTATTTTGCGCCTTTATTTTCCTGTGCGGGACGGGTCATTTGTTTGATGTGTGGACGGTATGGCATCCCGACTACTGGCTTTCTGGCTTGGAAAAAGCTGCTACGGCTCTCGTCTCCCTGTATACGGTCAGCGAACTTCTCACCCTCATTCCCAAAGCGCTTGAGTTTCCCAAGCTGAGAGTCATTCAGGCAGCTCTCCAACGCTCTGAGGCTCTCCTTTCAAATTCTGAAGCTAGGTTTGAGCGTGTAGCAGTCAGTTTGCCTGGTGTCGTGTATCAATACAA
>DATNPC010000177.1:0-6740 GCA_036703375.1 Allocoleopsis sp. | reverse complement strand
TTAAAACTGGTAGCCAGTTGGTTAATCTCGGGAATTTCACTAGGCGGTAGTCGCGCCTCCAAGTGTCCTGCCGCAAACTTCTTGGTAATTTGCTCGATTTGATTGAGAGGTTGCATAATTCGCCGAGAAACCCAGTAGCTCAGGACACCAGCAGCAGTTGTTCCCACGATGAATGACCAGAAGGTACTGCGATTCCAGGCGGTTTCAAACCCCTCTACGAGGTAGGTTCGAGCATAGCGCAACGTGACACCTTTGCCCTCTAGTTGTTGCAAGTGCAAGACAAAAAAGCGAGGGGACGATAGCTTACCGACAATCGCCAGCGAACTTACCCCCACAATCATGACTAGAAGGTGGGAGAAGAAGAGGCGCGATGCTAACGGCAATGACTTGCGACCTCGCAAATTTGTCTTACTCATAACCTTTAAGAGACGGCGGAGTCTTCAAACTTGTAGCCGACACCGATGACTGTTTTGACAAATGTCGGATTGGCTGGGTCGGGTTCGATCTTTTTTCGCAACCGTGCGACATGCGTGTCTACGACTCGTTCATCACCAAAAAAGTCGTCGCCCCACAGTTTGTCAATCAGCTGAGTGCGGTTCCAAACTCGACCCGGTTGGCTGACAAATGTAGCTAGGAGATTAAACTCTAAGGTGGTCAGGTCGAGGACTTGCTCCTCGCTAGCATCCATCTGGCGGGTTGCCATGCGCTGATCTACATCAACCGTGAAATGTTGGCTGTGGTACACCAGATGTTGCCCGCCGTGTCGCAGAGTGCGTCGCAGTAAGGCTCGGACTCTAGCCACTAGTTCTGTAGGACTGAATGGTTTGACTAAGTAATCATCGGCACCAGTGGATAGACCGATGACCCGGTCTATTTCCTCCCCCTTAGCTGTCAACATCAAAATGTACGGGTCTTTTGTACCAGGTTTTTGTCGAATTCTGGCACAGACTTCTAGCCCATCTAGACCAGGAAGCATTAGGTCTAAAATGATTACGTCGGGTTGTTGCTTGCTAAACGCTTGTAATGCCCCTAATCCATCCCGGCACCAGTGGCAAGAAAAGCCTTCTCGTTCTAGGGTGAGTTGGATCAGCTTGGCGATTTCTGGTTCATCCTCAACGATTAAAATATTCATAAGTTAAGTTAACAATTAAGGTTTAAGCCGAGCCAATAAGACTATTGAGTTCGTTGACGGCAATTTAAGCGATCGCAGCTTGTTATCCTTATGCTTATTTTCTTTTACTTCCCTCTCTGGCTGCAACGGATTGAGGTGGGGGACTCAAAGACTAGCTAGGGGTAATGCCTGCCAGCAGGCCGTTTCACCTCTAGCGATCGCCAGGCAGAATAGGTGTACTCTATAGAATATCAAGCTCATAAGAAGGCTGCCATGAGAATCAATCAGGCTCGTCTGCGTAACCTGCATCGCGTTCTTGCGCCAATTATGATTCTGCCCGTCTTACTGACATTAATTACGGGTTCGCTTTACCAAATGGCGGAACTTGCAGGTCAGGCAGAGAAATTCGACTGGTTACTAGATTTACACAAAGGTCATTTTTGGAGCCTCAATCTCGAAGCCATCTATCCATTTCTCAATGCTTTAGGTTTACTAATTTTAGCGATTACTGGAATTCTCATGTGGTTGAAGACGCGCCGTCCTGCTCGAAAACGGTCTCAAGATATCTGATATAAACCTTTTTTTTCTAGGAGATGGAAGAAAATACAAGTATCCAAATTAAGGCTCACTCTTCCTCTTGTTCCTCTTGTTCTCTCTGCCACTGAACTAAAATCTCATTGGGATTAAATCCCCTATACTGAAGATAGCTCCACAATTTCGCTTTAGTTTTCGGCTCGACAGAGAAAAAGTCATCTATTTTATACTTTCGCATCACCTTAGCTTTTAACTCATCCAGTTCTCCAGTTGCTTCCTCCACAGGTTGGGATTGCCATATTTCCTCAAAGACATCAGCAGAAATGCCTTTTTCCCGGCATTTGCGCTTAATGAGAGATTTTCCATACTTACCTTGATAGGCAGAAATCATACTCTCAACCAAACGAGCATCAGATTGATAATCTTTACTCTGTAAATCTTCCAGTGCTTCAGCGATTTCGCTCTCTTCAAATCCTTTTTCTCGCCCTTTTTTATTAAGTTCATAACGACTATAGTCTCGACGGGCTAAGAGTTTGTAGAAATAGTCAAGGCAAGTCATTGCTAGGTAGAGTTTTTCTACTACTATTGTGTTTCTGTATTTCTATTTTAAAGTTGTTCAATAGGGTTGCGCTCCGCTCAGAGTAACTGAGCGGAGCGCAAGCATCTAACCTATACTTTTTCAGACTGTGACTACTGTTTCTTTTTCTTTTTCCAACTCCAACATGAGTTTGGAACGTTTGACCAGTTCCGGAACGGTAATTGGATAATCACCGGTGAAGCAAGCCGTGCAAAAGCTATTGGGGTCTTCTCCTGTTGCTTTGAGCATTCCCTCCCAACTGAGATAGGCTAAGCTATCGACACCAATCTGCATGGCAATTTCTTCTACTGACTTGGTTGCCGCAATCAGTTGGTCTTGAGAATCGGTATCAATGCCATAGAAGCAGGGGTGAGTGACAGGCGGTGAGGAAATTCGCATATGCACCTCAGCTGCACCCGCATCGCGCAGCGCTTTGACAATTTTACGGCTGGTCGTTCCCCGGACAATGGAGTCATCGACTATCACCACTCGTTTGCCCGCTAAGACATCTTTTAAAGGGTTGAGTTTCATGCGGATGCCGGATTCTCGCATGGATTGAGTGGGTTGGATGAAGGTGCGACCCACGTAGCGATTTTTAATCAGCCCTTCTGCATAGGTAATGCCGGAGGCTTGAGAAAAGCCAATGGCCGCTGGAATGCCGGAGTCGGGTACGCCAATGACAATGTCAGCATCAACAAGGGATTCTTGTGCTAGCTGACGCCCTAACTGTAACCGATAGCTGTACAGCGTTTCATCGCTCATGATGCTATCAGGTCGAGCAAAGTAAATCATCTCAAAAATACAAAGCTTGCGCTCGGGTTTTGGACTCCAGTGGAAGGATGCCATGCCTTCTTCCGTAATCCAAACCAACTCTCCCGGTTCAACGTCCCGCAGGTATTCTGCACCGATAATATCTAAGCCGCAGGTTTCAGATGCCAGGACGTAACGCTGAGGAGTCGTGCCTATGGTTCCGATGACGAGAGGACGGACGCCGTGGGGGTCGCGCACACCCATCAAGCCGACAGGGGTGCCGATAACTAAACTGTACGCTCCCGAGCAGTGACCGAAGGCACTAATTGCTGCCTCCAACCAGCTTTTGCCGCTATCCACTTCAGCCCCGATCGCGATCGCGATCATTTCTGAATCGGTGGTCGTCTCAAAGTTACAATTGAGCTTGAGCAAATGTTCGCGCAGCTCCACCGTATTCACCAAGTTGCCATTGTGAGCGAGTGCTAACGGACCTAAACGAGTTTCGACAAGAGCCGGTTGAGCATTGGCAATACGACTAGAACCTGTGGTGGAGTAACGAGTATGACCCACCCCCATATCCCCTGGCAACTCAGACAAGATTGCTTCATTGAAGACCTGAGACACCAGCCCCATATTCTTGTGTAAATGCACCTTGTCTCCTTCAAAGGTGGCAATTCCTGCCGATTCTTGCCCTCGGTGCTGTAAGGCATAAAGACCAAAATAGGTCAGTTTCGCAACATCTTCTCCTGGTGCATAGACGCCAAAAACTCCACAAGCTTCCTCTTGTTTGTCTGGTCGCTGAGTAGCTCCATCATTGGATTGAGCAGCATGGTGGTCAGAGGAAAGGGGCTGGTGATGCATCATAATTCTGAGGTTTGCTCCTGATAGCGGCAGTAGTCAGTGAGACTGGTGTATCAAAGCCGATACGCTTTGCTCTGAAATTTTAACTAAACTTAAAGATTCTTTAACAATAGCATTTGACAGTGTCTAGATGCTTCTCCCTGATGAGAATGCTGACAAGGCTGCCGAACGCAATTTCAGGGGATACGTACAGACGACAAGCGATCGCATCTGTATGCTGTTGCTAGTGACCTAGACTGCTAAACGTCGAGGAATAGCCGTTGAGAAGCGATCGCTCATATCCGCGATCGTAACTCCGATCGGGGGGGGGTTGTCAGCCGTAGAAATACGGAAATCCGTATTTTTACTCTTGACGATTCCCAGCCTTTGCCAATATGCGCCAGCTTCCTGGGCATCTTGCCCCAATTGCTCCTGAAGATAGGCTTCCCAGTCAGCTCGTTGTTCTGGAGCTACCGAAACCACGATGCGGCTGGCACTCTCACCAAAAAGAATCTCATCCCAACGGCATCCTACAGACTCACTCGTTAGCCCTAAGTTAATCTCAGCCCCGAACTGACCCGCAATACAAGATTCCGCCAAGGCAACAGCGATTCCCCCTTCCGCACAATCATGAGCCGAACGAACCCAACCGCGACGGACACCTTCCCGCACAACAGCTTGGACGCGACGCTCCAGCTCGAAATCCACTACTGGCGGTTTACCGGCAACAATGCCATGAATGCTAGCGAGATATTCCGAACCCCCCAAGGATAGGCGAGATGTCGAGTCTGTCAGAGGCAGTCCCACCAGATAAATTAAATCTCCTTCGGTTGTCCATCCTTGACCGCAAATATTGCTTAAATCGGGAATCAATCCCACCATGCCGATAACAGGTGTGGGGTGAATGGGCTGAGGATTACCAGACGCATCCAGAGTTTCGTTGTAGAGAGAAACATTACCGCCCGTCACGGGTGTGCCCATCTCCCGGCATGCCTCTGCTATTCCTTGACAAGCCGATGCCAGTTGCCAGTAACCGATGGGTTTTTCCGGACTGCCAAAATTGAGATTATCCGTCACCGCTAAAGGTTCTGCACCGACGCAACTGAGGTTCCGAGCTGCTTCTGCAACTACGGCCTTGGCTCCTTCAAACGGGTCGAGATAGACGTAACGGGAATTGCAATCTACCGTTGCGGCAACAGCCGATTTTGAATTTTGGGGCGCTGCTTCCACCGGACGCAACCGGACAACAGCCGCATCAGCACCACCCGGTAAAATTACCGTATTATTCTGCACTTGATGGTCGTATTGGCGGTAAACCCAACGTTTCGAGGCAATTGTGGGAGTGTCGAGTAGTTGCAGAAGAATATCACTCCAGCTCGTTAACTTGCCTTGGATAGTAATTCCTTCAACCGTGCAGGCAGGTAAGGAAGCCGCTGCCCACTCCCCAGCTTGACGAGCATATTCCGGGGGTTCTGCCAAAAGCTCCCGGTGATAAATCGGCGTGTTATCTGCCAACGCTGTCGCTGGAATTTCTGCGGCTACCCCACCCTGAAACAAAATTCTCACAATTGGTTCCTCAATCACCTTGCCGGCCACGACAGCCTGGAGTCCCCAACGGTGGAAAATATCGATTAACTCTTGTTCTCGACCTTTGTGGGCAACAAATAACATCCGCTCTTGAGATTCTGAGAGCAGGTATTCATAAGGCACCATGCCATATTCCCGCACGGGAATCAAATCTAAATCCAGCTCAATTCCCACACCGCCTTTTGCTGCCATCTCTGAGGTCGAACAGGTAATGCCAGCCGCCCCCATATCCTGGGCTGCAACAACCGCGCCGGTTTTAAATGCCTCTAAGCACGCTTCAATCAAAGACTTTTCTAAGAAGGGGTCGCCCACTTGCACCGCCGGACGGTCATCCATAGACTGCTCGCTCAGTTCTGCGCTGGCAAAACTCGCGCCGCCCATACCATCTCTGCCCGTAGTGGAACCGACGTACAGCACGGGATTCCCGATACCGGATGCACCGGACTTTACAATTTCCGGCGTCTCCATCAATCCTAGTGCCATCACGTTCACTAAAGGATTGCCCGTGTAAGCGGGGTCAAAGTAGACTTCTCCACCGACAGTGGGTACTCCAACGCAATTACCATAGTGAGCAATTCCTTCGACGACACCACTAAACAGCCTGCGCGTTCTGGCATCGTCTAGAGAACCAAACCGTAAGGAGTTGAGTACGGCAATCGGTCGAGCGCCCATAGTAAAG
This sequence comes from Allocoleopsis sp., assembly GCA_036703375.1. GTDB lineage: Bacteria > Cyanobacteriota > Cyanobacteriia > Cyanobacteriales > Coleofasciculaceae > DATNPC01. Next base: position 662 of record DATNPC010000177.1, on the reverse strand, counting down.
ATGTCCCGCAGGATGCCTCCCACTCCAGTTGCCGCACCTTGAAAGGGTTCTATCGCAGACGGGTGATTGTGAGATTCGATTTTAAACGCCAGTCGCAGACCGTTCCCTAAGTCTACTACTCCAGCATTTTCTCCGGGACCGACTAAAATGCGATCGCCTTCTGTGGGAAATTGCTTGAGGAGAGGGCGCGAGTTCTTGTAGCAGCAATGCTCTGACCACATCACGCCGAACATCCCCAGTTCTGCCTTATTGGGATGACGCCCCAACCGTTGGACGATATCTTGATATTCTTCAGGCTTTAAGCCCTCAGCAGCAATTTCTTGAGGGGAGAAGGGAGCAGAGGAGGTGGCAGACATGGACGCTTTGCACAAATAGGACAGGCTTCATTTTATCGGTTAGATTGTCTCCTCGTAGCGTCCTGGTTCACCCCCCGTCTTAGCCAGAATGGCACTGACTTAAAATCGATTGTTCCTTCCTTAGGAGTTGCGCCAAAATAAGTTATCCATTTTTACCTTAGAAAAGAGGAAGAATGCAAGAGCAAATCTTGCTATAGCGTCTTTTCACATTTTTCTATAACTTTCAAAACAGGTAACTTATTGATGCGCGGCTCCTTATTGGAAAAACCCGGACTTGGGGGACGTTGCCCCCCAAACCCCCCAGTG
>DATNPC010000176.1:0-2704 GCA_036703375.1 Allocoleopsis sp. | reverse complement strand
TAGCGGATGATTTACTGAAACGGTTAGAAAGTCTTCGTAAAACCCCCTCCGAGCGCAACGTTTTAGTTATTGTTCAAGAAATGCTAGAAGCTAGTGGAGTTGAAACTCGAAGGGAGCCAAACTACCAAAATTTCTATCCTGATTTTGCTGTCTGGATCGATGAATTAGAGCCTTACTTTGGCAACCCAATTTTGATAGAAGTTAAGAGACAGATTAATACTGATAGACAAACTAAATACGTAATTGAGCAAGTTTTACACTACATATCATTGAGTAATGTGAGGGCAGTGATTGTTTTTGCTGCTCAAATATCTTCAGAAGCAATGCAAATTGCTTCTTCTTACCCAAATCTATATTTTTTCGAGCTTCATGACTTTTTGAAACGTCTTGGGCAAGAAAGCCTTGGACAAATTATTCGTAATGAACGTAATGCAAGGGTTCATGGAAGACTTCGATAATGCCAGAATTTTCCCATGAGATTATCAACAAGTATCTAGAAGCGAGCGAGCAGTCTAAAACTACATTTCAAAAAGGGCGTGTATTAGAAGATTTGGTTTGTTACTTATTTGAGCAAGTTCCAGGAGTTAGTATTGGCAAGCGTAATGCCTTAAATACATTTGAATCTGAAGAAATTGATGTGGCATTTTGGAATCGAATGGATGCCGATGGATTTTATTTTCTTCCAAATATCATTCTTGTAGAATGCAAGAACTGGTCACAACCAGTTGGCAGTGAAGAAGTGAACTGGTTTGACTCTAAACTGAAGAGAAGGGGACAACCATTTGGTATTCTCATCGCAGCAAATGGCATTACAGGTAATTCAAAAAAAATAGAAGCTGCTCATGAGATTATTCGAGTCGCTCTCAGTGAAGGTAGGCAACTGATTGTTATCACGCGCTCCGAAATCGAAAATCTGCGAGCTACACAAGACCTAGTTAAGTTAATCCAAGAGAAGCTATGTGAGCTTGTTGTTTCTGGCACCTTGTTCTTGTAGTGTGAATGGGAAGAGGCGCTCGCATTATTGCTACCTGGTATCCGCGCTTCAAAGCTACTCTTTCTAGTTCTACACAGGGATAGAGGCACAATAAACTTCCTCTAATACTCTTTATAGTAACGATCGCGAAAACAGGCAGTGGATAGCGATGCAGAAGTTGGCAGTATTCGGTGGAACAGGAATTATTGGACGCAGCATTATCGCTATCGCGCAGAGAAAGTGCTTCCATAGGCAAATAATAAGTAACAGCTAGTGGGATGAGCACATGTCTTCTAGATCTCAACGATCGCTGAACTGGCTGTTGCAGCAGTTTCAACTCAAACCAGGTAAGCCCGATATTGCTTCCGGTTTGCAGACCCTTGTAGTGGTTTTGGTTCCAATTGGGGTTGGAGTGCTGATGGGTCATCCGGCGGCTAGCGCGATCGCAGTTATGGCAGCCTGGTCGGTAGGGCTGGTAAACGTCGAGGGAGCGTATCGCCAGCAGGCAACAGCTAAGATTGCGGCAGCGCTGAGCATTACAGCTATGCTGTTCCTCGCCAATCTAGTTCACGGCACCCTTTGGCGATCGGCTCTAACGATGTTTCTGGTGATGTTTATTGCAGGCTTTGTCAGTCTATTTGGGCAAGCGGCGTCATCCATCAGCCTGACAACGTCGATTATGTTTATCGTTGCACTGGCAAAATTTGCTGCATTTCCCGATTGGTCTACGGTGCTTCAGCAATGTGCGTTTTGTTTAGCCGGTGGGATGTGGTCAGTCGTGGTTTCCGCCGGACTATGGGTACTGCGCCCTTACACCCCTGTTCTCCAATCCGTCGCCAATTGTTATGGCACCTTGAGCCAGTTGGTTGCATCGGCAGGTGAAAGAGCCACCAATCCAAGCGATCGCAAGGAATGGGCAACCCGCTTCTTGCAAGCTCAGGATAATTTCACTCAGGCTTTGACTGCCGCCCGTAGCGTCTGGTCAGCCGTATGGACGCCTCAAAGAACCGCCAATTTGCTGGGAAACCAGTTGCTCATCTTAATTGAGGATACACCCCAAATTGCCAATTCTGTTGTGGCACTGGTCGAACAGTTGTCGATTTCATCAGACCATCGGCTATTTCCGCAGGTGCAGCGAGAAATCCAGCAAGGAATGGAACAGTTGGCGTCTGCCCTGCAACGAATGTCAAAGGCAATCGCAAAAGGAAATACCTCTGTTCATCTGGACGATCTAAATCGGGCGATCGAAGCCCTAGAATATCGGCGGCAAGCCCTACGTACTCAATTGAATAACCAAACCATTGCGGTTCGGGCAGAAGACTATACAGAATTAATTAGCCTTGGCAAGGTTGCCGCTACCCTCAAACGGCTAGCAGAACAAGTTCATTCCGATGCGGAACTAATCGCAGCTTTGCAACGACCAGATGCGCGAAGAATCGCCAAGCCAAAGATTCCTCGTCCAAGGCTACCACCGCTTTCTTCAATCTTTGAACCCCTACAAGATAATCTAACGTTTCATTCTGTCCTCTTTCGTCATGCCCTGCGACTGGCGATCGTTGCGACGATCGCAGAAGTGCTTGCTTCAATATTGCACCTGTCCACAGGCTACTGGATTACCTTAACTGCCGTGGTTGCCTTGAAGCCCAACTATGGCGGAACCTCTCAAACCACCCTACAGCGGGTACTTGGTACGGTTTTAGGCGGTATCATTGGCATTGCGATCGTGACGCT
>DATNPC010000175.1:0-8698 GCA_036703375.1 Allocoleopsis sp. | reverse complement strand
GCGTTTGTCCGCAAATGCCTGAGCTGCTTGTTGCCAAAGGGTTGCTGCTTCTGAAAATTGCCCAGCATTGTAGCGTTCCCTACCGGCTTGGACTAACTGAGCGCTGTTGTCGGTTAAGGATTGGGCAACAGGTGAACTGGGAACAGCCGCATTCACACCGAGCTGCTGTAATGGTGGAAGCGTCCCTGTCCCTAAACCCAAAAACACGGTTAACAGGGTAGTACTTACCCCTAAACCGAAGAACTGGAGGGATTTTTTCAGCCTGAGTTGCAGCCCCTGAAAAGATAATGTTCGCTGTTTCGCCATGTCACCCCTCAGGAACTCATACTAATGCTCCTGACAATTTACCGATACCTGTCTCGGACCATAAGGCGTCACCTCTGGGGATTGAGCCGTGAGGATAACTCGTCCATCAGAACCAATTATCCAACCTTGTGCTTCCACTAGTTGCTTTGAGGAACTAGTAGGACGAGCCGCAACAGCAGTACTAGCGCGAGTTTGGGAACTGGATACTGAGGAACCCAAATCTACCAGCGCCGAACCACTGGTTAACCCATCACCTGGACTGGGTGGTAAGCCTCCCCGTCCAGTAACGATGAATTTGCTCTGTCCCGCAGCTACCGCTCCTCCACCTGTCGAGCAACCCTGAGCAATGCGATTAGACGGATCGTCAACGGTTTCTGGTAATTGAGTTAACCCCTGGCTGGGATCGATGCCCGTTAGTTCAACATCCACAAGTCCATTAATTCCCTGCTCGGAACTGGCAGTGATTTTACTATCTGGAGATTGAAAGAGTCCTTGGGTCGTAATTTGGATATTACCGCCTCGTCCTTTAACCGCGTTCGCCGTAATGCCGCTATTTTCTAGGAGAGCTAAGACGCCTGTATCGATCGTGATGTTACCCCCGTTCGCAGCCTGAGTAGCATTGGTAGTGATGTTGCTGTTATTGGTTAAGACGAGGTCGCGCGATCGTATTTCTATGCTTCCTTGAGCGATATTATTGGGGTCGTTCGCTCTAGTTTCTGCCCTGAGATTGCTACCGTTATCCAAACGGATCGAATCGGCAGCAATGACTAGGCTGCCTGCTTGACCTGTTCCCGTACCACTGACATTGATTTGGGCTCCATTCTCAACAGCCAATTTGCCAGTTTCAATCGTCAAATTCCCAGCAGCACCTGAACCTTGACTTTCTGCCAGCAATGTACTTGGACGAACTTGATGATTGTTATCTATACCAGTACCTGTTATCGTCACTGAACCAGGGGCATTAATTCTTAACTCCCCTCCCTGTCCTGTACTAATATCAGGTCTGTTGATTGCGCCTACCGAGATCGTAGCTCCATCTTGGACAAGCAACTGTTGTGTATTAATATTCAAAATTCCAGCATTACCTGTTGTTGGAGTGCCATTACTTTGCTTTTTATCTCCAATACTCTGAGCAAACAAGCCACTAGCAAACTTTCCATCTACCGATCTGCCAATTACTGTTACTGACTCTGCCGCGTTTACAGTCACAGTTCCTCCCTGACCAGCCGCAAACGTAGAAGCTGCAACTTGCGCTCCGTCTTGAACAGTTAACTGTTGAGTATTAAGTGTTAAATCTCCTGCCCGTCCAGAGCTAAAAGTTTGGGAAAATAAGCCGCTAACATCTTGATTTGAAGTACCAGTTAATTCTATAGAATCAGCCGTTACTGTTAAATTTGCTGACCGACCTTCACCATAAGCCCCAACTATTATCCGAGAACCATCTCTGAGCGTTAACTTTTCAGCGTTAACAAAAATCGCTCTAGCTCCTCCGTCCAGTCCTCCAGTATTGTTTGAAAAAATTACTGAATTATCTACTAACTCTACATATCTGCCCTGTACTTGAATATCTCCGCTCCCCACCCCACTAGAATTTACACGAACTCCTTGAGAGAGTAGAATGTCTTGGAAGTTTCGCACTCCTTTGTATTTCAATGTCCAACCCTCATTGATTGGAGCTAGTCTAACTTGACTCAATTTTGCGACACTACCCAATTCAATTCGTCCTTCTGGAGCACGTAGAATACCACCTTCCAGAATGACATTACCTCCTACAAGGGCTAACGTTTTACCAGACTGCAACCGTAGTTCAGACATCTGAGTACGAATCGCACTAGCTGTCTCCCCAAACTGCAAACCAATAGGAGTACTTACAGTCAACAGAGGTGGAATCTGGGTGCTAGTTGTGCTCAATTGTGTACCATCGGCAAAGAGGATACCACTGGCTGTGCTTACCACAAATGAACCTCCAATTTGTAACGAGGCTTTAGAACCAAAATTAATTCCGTTTGGATTGAGAAGAAATAAGTCTGCCGTACCATTAACCTTAATCAAGCCGTCAATATTAGAGATTGAATTTCCCGTCACCCGGCTAATAATATTTTTAATATCTAGCGCGTTATCAAAAATAGCCGCTCCTCCCGTGGGCACTGAGAACTCACGAAAGCTATAGAAAAGATTATCTCCAGCCCGACTGCCACTACTCAGAATAAAGTTATGGTAGTCTGACGTTGTAACAGTGGTAGGTAATAGATTATCGGGGGAAATTTGCGCTTGAACAGTAGAGCTAACTATTATCCAACCCGAAAGGACGCTTCCAATTACGAGCCAGACGCTGTATTTAGACAACTGCATAGATTAAAAATTAGATTAGGAGCGTAATGTTGTACTTGGAATTTACGCTCCTAGGATATTTTATGAAGACTTAAAATTTAAAGAATTAATGGAAGTACTGCTAGAGAAACGGTGTTAGCTTGTCCACACGACGTAATAGCTGATTACTTAGAAGGATTAATTGCCCTGCGTGGTACAATTGGGGTCTTCTGCTGGATTGCAAGTGTTACTATTATTCGAGGATAAGAAGTCCGGCTTCAAATGAATATAGGTTTTGGTGGATTGTAGAGTCGAGGATTCAGCTTGCTCTTGAATTAAACTTTGAGAATTTTGGTAGGTTGCTGCCAGCACGCTCGCTCCAGGCACGAAAGCCATAAATCCAACAACATTTACAATTGACAGAGTACTCGCGATCGTAACAGCCATTTTGCTCTTCATTTATTTTCTTCCGTTCAATTCGGGTGGATTAGCTCTACTTGGGAACAAGCCTGAGTGCTATGGGTTAATCAACTACCGCACATCTGTGACTTAACCTAACCATAGAATCGCTCAAAAGTTACTGCTTAGAATATGCGTTAGATCACACCTTTCTAGCGGTTATATCACTAAAGATAAAGCAAGCCAAGTAAAATCTTGGCTTGGAGTAAATTTGAATCTGAGATCGGCTTTAGGGGGGCAAGTTTCGATTTGTGCAGGAAGTCTATTCCCTTGACAAGCAATTGATGAGGGCGAATTGATTATCGGACAGTCAAAAGGTAGCGACCGCGACCGCGTCGATCGCGAGCATTCACTATGACACGATAAACACCAGTACGAGGTAAGGTGACACTCACTACAGAATTCGAGTCATTTTGGCTAGCATCATCATTTTCCGCGATCGCTCGACCGTTGGGGTCAATCAGAGCCATATAAGTATCAAAATCTGGACTGGCTAAGTTAATCGTCACCGACTGGCCAGCACGACCTTCAAAGGCGTATGCTCGATACAAACTCCCATCCGAAGGCAGTATCGAAGCACCAGGGCCGAGGATGCCCTCTTGCCTCAAAATGAAACGCCCTCGACTGGCTGAACTAGCGGCAGAGGCCGCAGTGGCTTTAGCACTTAAGCGGTAAGAACCAGCTTGTCCTGCCTCCGAGGAATTTGCCATTAACAGGTAAGTGCCATCGGCAGGAAGCGTGGCGACAATTCTGGCATTGGCCCCACCACCACTGTCGTCATCTTGAGTCACTTCATTGCCATTGGGATCGATCAAAATTAAATAGGAGTCGATTTCTCGGCTAGTCATGTCAATCTGAAGTCGTTGACCCGCTCGACCCTCAAAGGTATAAAGGTCAAAGAAGCTATTATCGACGGACAACACATTGCTACCCCGTCCCAGGCTGCCAGTAATCGGGCTACCATTGAGTGCTAACTGTTTCGGAGGCGTGTCACCGGGTGCTGGCCCTTGCCGTTGAGCAGTTCGGGAAGCGCGTCCCTCTCGCACGGCAGCGAGGAACGGTCGTACTCGGTCGATCGCGATCGCAAAACCAATCCCAATATTGCCACCCGTGGGACTGCTAAAGATCGCTGTATTCACCCCAATTAATTCGCCCTGACTGTTCAGGAGAGGCCCCCCAGAATTACCGGGATTAATCGCTGCATCGGTTTGAATCAAACCACGATCTTTGTCCAGACGGCTGACAATTCCTGTGGTAAACGTTCCCTGAAATCGACCGAAGGGATTGCCAATGGCAAACGCCCGCTGACCGACTTGTACGGGCGTGCTGGCTAATTTCAGGGTGGGTAGATTGTTTTGACCTTGAATTTTCACGACGGCTAGGTCAAGACCATTCGCACCAAATCCAAGCACATCGCCTCGAAACCTCCGACCATCTGCTAGAATTACCGCAACAGTCCGGGAGCCTTCTACAACGTGAGCGTTGGTTAATACCAAACCATCTGAGCTGATAATACTGCCACTACCAACAGCGTCCCCAGCATCAATCGAGACAACTGCTGGACTGGCTTGTTTATAGACTCGAATGTTGACCTGTTCGTCAATATCCTGGGCAAAGGCACTATTGAGCTTTAGGGATAAATTAGCGATGTGAACGGGAGCGATCGCATCAATGGTAGTAGCACCGAGGGCAACTGCGACGGCGATCGTTCCCAATGTAACAACACGCAGGCTTCTGGTACTCATTTTTTGATAGACGTTTTAGTAGTTGTTGCAACATATCAGACGGTGAAGCGATTGGCAATCTTCTATTAAGCGAGCGATGCCTTTTCACTCCCCGATTCAATAGTATGAGCGTGAGTTCCTGACCAGTGACCAACAGTTCACTATTGAAGAAGACTCAACTCTTGTCCAACAAGTTTCGTGAAGCACGAAGCCAGTGTCTTATGGATATGGCAGCAAAGTGAGTGGTTTTCCAGAGCGATCGCAAATGACAATATCCCACTGACCGTTTTCGCTGGATTCAAAAGCAATTCTACTGCCGTCGCCACTGATCGTGGGATTGCGTACTTCCGCTGGGATAGGTTGTGTGAGGTTTCGTAACTGATACGTGTCTCGGTTGTAGAGGTAGATGTCAGAACGTCCCCGACGGGTAGCGGCAAAGACGATAGTTTTTCCATCTCCGGAAACTGACGGATGAGACGCGATCGCATCTAGAGCATTCAGTCCTGGTAGATCGATCAGATTACGAGTCATCGCATCATACAGATAGACGTCTTGACTGCCCCGCCGGTCAGAAACAAACACAATATACCGCCCTGTAACTTGGGGCGTGAGTTCTGACTGTGGACTGTTCAAGCTTCGCCCTCCTGGATCGAAGGGAAACTCTAGCAAGCGTCCAGCACCAGTACAACTGGTCAATAAACTTGTAATAGCAACCGTAACCGGTAGGATAAGAGAGCGTTTCACCAAAATTATGAATTGTCAATTATGAATTATGAAATAAGAAGTAAAAGCAATTCAGATTGAGTTGAATCACCCACTCAAAGTGCGAGTGGTCTACATTTTAGGGGAGTCGAAATCCCCTGAAAAAGGACCTGAATGCTTAATTCATAATTCATCATTTAAGGTCGGAATGCTCTACTCCCGTTCGGGATATCAGGTTCAACATTCGCTCCCCGGTCTAACACTTCAATATCCCATTGACCGCGACGACTGGTTTCAAACGCAATGTAGCGACCATCCGGACTCAGACTAGGATTTCGCACCCAACCCTGATAACCCATCGTCAAAACTTGCGATCGCTGCGTTGCTCGGTCGTAGAGTTCGATCTCTGGGCGTCCTCGATCGCTGGCAATATAGGCAATATAGCGACCTGTACGGCTCAGCGTTGGATTTTCGGCGATCGCATTGGGTCGATTCAAACCAGGCAAATCGACAAAATACTGCTTTTCCAGGTCGTACATCACAATTTTGCGATCGCCATCTCGGTTAGAAACAAAAGCAACGAATCGACCATCCTCACTCAACGCTGGTTGCTCGTCTGTATATCGGCTATTCAGAGCTGTGGGCATCTGAAGGGTCGTACTGGGACTACAACCTAATACCAGACTGGTGAGGCTTAATCCCATCGCATAGTTAAGCCAGTGGCGAAGTGATACTCTAGCAAGCGATCGTCTCACGTTGAGCAGCATCACTCCCACTGAACTAAGATGCTGGACTCGACTAGCCACTTTAATCGAGTTGTGTCGTGAGACAAGACACCTTTAACATCAAGGTTCTTGAAACGCACTACACGACCTCCTTAGTACTCAGATCCCCCTGCTCTATCCCTTTCTTCTTCCGCAGGGTCTATGGGTTGGTAATCGACATAATCTGCGGGGATCGCGTCCTCATCATTAGTTGGGCGACTCGATCCGCGATCGTCGGAGGGACGACGCCTTCTCGGTCTAGATGCTGTTTCTAGATCGCGACTTTCTGGGCGTGTGGAGCGAGGACGGCTACTGCGAGTCGGTCTCTCCTCTCTATCTTCCCAATCACTACCACTATCGTCTAAAGCAGCATCCCACGTATCGACAGGTCGTTCTGGAGGGCGACTATTAGTAGGACGAGTAGGGCGCTTGCGGGGACGATCTCCTGGTGCTTGACGTTCTGAACTGCCTCGGCTTTTTGTGCGTCGAGGTTCTCCATCATAGCGGTCTCTACTATTGGTGCGAGGCTCTGCCGTTCCTCGCAGGCGACGGCTAATATATCGATCCTCTTCCGGCTCTATTTGATCGTACAACTCCGCATCTTCGTCATCGTAGCGATACACGCGACTAACGGGTCGTTCCTCGTCCACAATGGGAGTTCTCTCCTTGACTACTTTGGTTGCTACCCCGCGTAAACGAATGGCTTCGTAGGCGAAGAAGAATGTAGTACCAGCCAGAAGGAACTGACCAAATTGCAGAATCGGATCGAGCCGCCATCCCTGAGTTAAGAGAATGCCGCCGCACAAAAGTCCTACTGCCGCAAAAAAGATATCCTGGTCTCGTGCTAGTTCTGGGCGTATCGATCGCAGGAAATAAAGACCGGCTCCTGCAACAGCCATAACAATTCCCAGAAGAGCGGCTGAATTCAACCCAACATTTACCATTGCTGATCTCCTAAGTCAGTCCTATGGTAGCGAGTTATCATCACAAATCTCTACTGTGAAGTACCCGCTCTATCTTATCCTGGCTCCAGCTTTAGCTAACGTAACCAAGAGTAGCTTTCCAGCAAACGTTTTTTCTCCGACTCGCGCTGGGTATCGGCAAAATTGACGTCTATCAAAATAGGGCAGCTTCGAGCGCTGCCCTGAACTTCCCTTGAGATTTTACGGACTTAGCTTCTCGCTTAGGAACGTTGAATTTTATCCTTTTGACTAATAAAGATTAATGCCACGGTTGCAGGAATCACAACGATCGCAGCACCTAAAACCAGACTCCACAAAAAGTTTGCTAAGGAAGGCGTCATAGAACTTCAACCCTTTTTGATATTCTTCATACTAATTCTAATGGTCTGTCTGACGCTTGAGAAGCCAGCTTAGTGTCGAGTTTCCAGGGAAAGCGATCGCGAAGGTTCACACCAGTCAGCCAAAAAAACTAGCAAAATCTAGATACAGGAAGCTGTGAGAACGACCGGGATCGGGTGAGTTTCTATCGGGTTCTGTCAGCCGTAACGGAACGTTCTGTCACCACTATCTAGCTCGCTTATCTGAAAATCCTCGTTAACATTTGTGTAGTCGTACCACCTATCATCGAAAACCGCCGAGAAACCCCGCACTTTTATGGCGGGGAGGGATAGGAGGGTAATTAAGGGTGTATGCGCTCCGCGCAAGCTGAACTTCGTTCCGCTTCGCTAACGCTAACAATGCCCCCTTAATTACCCTATAGATTATGCGTTTCACACGGAAAATGGTAGAATGTGAAGAATGACTCAGAGTGCTTACCGATACCGCTTTTACCCAACGCCGGAGCAAGAACAACTTTTGCGCCGCACACTGGGCTGCGTTCGGTTGGTCTACAACAAAGCCCTGCATACACGCACAGAGGGCTGGTACGAGAGGCAAGAGCGGATTGACTACAAGCAGACATCCGCTATGCTGACGGATTGGAAAAAACAAGAAGACCTGGAATTCCTCAACGAGGTAAGCTGCGTTCCACTTCAGCAGGGATTGAGAAACCTGCAAAAAGCGTTTACCAACTTCTGGGCAGGTCGTGCTAAGTACCCCAACTTCAAAAAGAAGAGAAGTGGTGGCAGCGCTGAGTTTACCCGCTCTGCCTTTAAGTGGAAGGACGAACAACTGTGGTTGGCAAAGTGCAATGAACCCTTGCCTATTCGTTGGAGCCGGACTCTTCCGGAAAACTGTGAACCTTCCACTGTCACTGTGAGGCTGGATGCATCGGGGCGCTGGTTTGTCTGTTTGTTGGTTGAAGACCACACGGTTAAGGCACCGCCCAAAACCGATAAAGCTGTTGGGATTGATGCAGGAATCACCTCGCTCGTTGCGACCAGCAATGGAGAGAAGATTGCCAACCCCAAACATTTCAAGCGCCTGAGATACAAGTTGAGGCAAGCTCAAAAAGCCTTGTCTCGGAAGGTCA
>DATNPC010000174.1:0-4632 GCA_036703375.1 Allocoleopsis sp. | reverse complement strand
AAAGTATCTATGGCTCGTACCTTTGCTCGATTTACTGAGCTTTGTTGTGTGGTGCTGTAGCTTTTTTGGCAACACGATTGATTGGCGCGGACGGAAACTAAAGCTCACAAAAGAGGGTAAGTTAGTGCCAATTCAATCTCGTTGTGCTAAGGTTGCCCCAACTTACCTGGGTTCGGTCTAGTGTTCAGTTATCAGTGACCAGTGACCAGTGACCAGTTTTTGCGTACAGTTACCTTGTAGAGACGGGACATGTCGCGTCTCTACTCGTCTTTTGCAGACGAGAACCTCCGACACGATACGATCGCGATACGATAAAAAATTGTAAAGCTCAATGGCTTTCAATTCATTGCAGTTAGCGTAGAGAGGGGATTACTTTGAGTCACCATCCAGAGGGCATTCCACCACATGGCGGTCAGCTCATCAATCGCATTGCCGTACACCATCAGCAACAGGAATTTTTAGATAAAGCCGACTTCCTGCCCCGAGTGCGACTCGACCAACGAGCAGTCTCCGATCTAGAGATGATCGCGATCGGGGCGATGAGTCCTCTGATCGGCTTTATGGAGCAATCCGATTACCAGTCAGTTGTTGACACTATGCATCTGGCTAACGGTTTACCTTGGACAATTCCAGTCACTCTTTCCGTGGAGGAAACCGTTGCCGCACCATTAAAGGAAGGCAACTTAGTACGTTTGGATGATTCTAATGGACGCTTTATTGGTGTCCTAGAGCTGACTCAAAAGTATCGTTACGATAAAGAACACGAAGCCGTTAATGTTTATCGCACTGATGACGAGAAGCATCCTGGCGTCAAGGTCGTATATCAGCAGGGAGACGTTCACTTAGCAGGTCCCGTCTGGTTGTTGCATCGCGACCCTCATCCCCTGTTCCCAGATTACCAAATCGACCCAGCCAAGTCCCGCGCCCTATTCCAAGACAAGGGTTGGAAAACTATTGTCGGATTCCAGACGCGCAATCCCATCCATCGGGCGCACGAGTACATCATCAAATGTGCGATGGAAACAGTAGATGGTCTATTCCTTCATCCCTTGGTAGGGGCGACGAAAAGTGACGACATTGCGGCTGAGGTTCGGATGCGCTGCTATGAAATCATGGTGGAGCGCTACTTTCCAGAAAAGCAAGTGATTTTGGCAATCAATCCTGCTGCCATGCGCTATGCCGGTCCGAGAGAAGCGATTTTCCATGCCCTGATCCGCAAGAACTACGGCTGTACTCACTTTATCGTCGGGCGCGATCATGCAGGGGTTGGGGACTATTACGGTACCTACGATGCTCAACACATCTTTGATGAGTTCGATCCAGCGGCACTGGGGATTTCGCCAATGAAGTTTGAACACGCCTTCTTCTGCACTCGAACTCAGCAGATGGCAACGACAAAAACTAGCCCTAGCCGACCGGATGAACGAATTCATCTATCTGGCACGAAAGTGCGTGAGATGTTGCGTCGGGGAGAGTTGCCACCTCCAGAGTTTTCGCGGCCTGAAATCGCTGCGGAGTTAGCCAGGGCAATGAATATTTCCAATTATGAGATATGAACTGAATGCCTTGGGCTGAGTAGAGGCTACCGGACAGTCGCGGAAGTTAGATTTTCGACTTAATTCCCGCAAATTATCCCCAATTCAAAATAAACATTCCTGGTAGGCTATAGCTGATAGCTAATAGCTAATGGCTAATATGGGACTTAATCGGCGGACGTTTCTCCAAAAAGCTGGTTTAGGGCTGGCGATGCTGGGAGTGAGCGAAACGGTGCTATCACTTCTAGGCGATTGCAGCTTAGCTGTACCGGTATGGGATCGCTACTTCCAGGTGCTAGCTCAACCAGGTGGTCGGAAGTTGGCGCTTTTGGTGGGAATCAATCAGTATCCTAGAATCTCAGCCTTAGCGGGCTGTGTCACTGATGTCGAGTTGCAACGGGAACTGTTGATTCATCGGTTTGGCTTTAAGGCGAGCGATATCTTAACCCTAACTGATAGTGAAGCTAGCCGGGAGGGAATTGAGACCGCGTTTGTGGAGCATCTGACCGAACAAGCTAAAGCGGGGGATGTCGTCGTCTTTCACTTTAGTGGCTACGGTAGTCGCGTCAAGATGAGTGAGGAGTCCCAACTCGACCAACCTGTACGCCTGCAAAATACCTTAGTCCCAGTTGATGGTATTCTACCCAGTAAGGGAGCGCCCGTGGCTAACGATTTGCTGGAAGACACGTTAGTATTACTCCTGCGATCGCTAGCTACCGATCGCGTAACCACAGTTCTCGATACCAGCTATACAGATGCAGGAGTAGTCCTCAAAGGCAATCTCCGCGTGCGTTCTTCCCCCAATCCCCCCGCGCAACTTCCCAGTCCTGGAGAACTAGCCTTTCAAGAGCAACTCCGTCTTCGTACCACATCTCTTAAGTCATTAGCAAAGGTCGAGAACCGCCTGCCTGGGATTGTTCTCACTGCCGCAGGCCCCAGCCAAGCGGCAACAGAGGCTCAGTGGCATGGCTTTAGTGCGGGTTTATTTACTTATGCTCTGACTCAACATCTATGGCAAGCCACCCCAGCCACGACGATTCAGATTAGTCTGAGCCGTGCGGCGGGAGCGGTTAATCAACTGGTTGGCAAAGAGCAACAGCCTAGGCTCGTCGATCGCAAAAGTCTTCAGCAGCCACTGCTTGCCTATTATCTGCCCTCTGACCCTAGTATTGGGGCAGATGGTGTCGTGACATCAGTCGAGGACAGTGGCAGAACAGCTTACTTGTGGTTGGCAGGAATACCCGCTGTCGTGTTGGAGTACTACAGTAACAACTCTCTATTTAGCCTGTCTCCCGCTAAGACGATTCAAGACGAGCTAAAGGTTGAAGGCGAGGCGGCTAACCCAGTTGCTAACGCTGAGGCTCGGTTGCGTTCGCCTTTAGTATCTCCAACGGGTAGCATGAGCGAAGCCTCTAGACTGGCTGACGCTTCAACCCAAACCAATCTGCCACCTGCAACCCCGGACACAGCTAAACTGCAACTTCGTTCCAAGGAAGGATTGATAGCACGCGCCCGACTTGTGGATGCCAGTGGAGTGGATAGCTACTCGCTACAGGTTGGGCAGTTGGTGCGAGAAGCCGTTCGCGTGTTGCCTCGCACCCTCAGTCTTACGGTTGCTCTAGATACTGGATTGGAACGAATTGAGCGAGTGGATGCAACGAGTGCCTTTGCGACTGTTCCGTTTGTATCCTCTGTAGTGGTAGCCGGGGAGCAACCCGCTGATTATTTATTTGGGAAAGCAACTCTACCCCAGGTTAATTTCTCCACATCCTCAAATGCGATCGCGAATTCAGCGACTCCCCGCACGGACGGGGTTGAAACCCCGATTCGTCTGGGCGGTTACGGACTCTTCTACCTGGGTCATGAACCGATTGGCAACACGACAGGAGAAGCCGGAGAAGCGGTAAAATCAGCCATCAACCGATTGACCCCAAAACTGGCGACTTTACTGGCTGCCAAGTTGCTACGTCTGACCGCTAATGAAGGCTCCTCACGCTTAGGAGTTCGGGCATCCCTAGAACTCGTTGATGCTCAACCCACAATAGTGATGCAGCGAGAAACATTGCGAGCGTCGGCTCAACCGCAAGTAGCCATAGACAACAAGATAGTTCGTAATCCAATTGCTCAAGCGGGAGAAGACCTTGTTCCCAGCTTGCCGGTGGGTAGCCGTATCCGCTACCGTTTGGAAAACTACAGCGATCGCCCCATCTATTTTATGCTGTTAGGTTTCGATCCAACGAGCAGCGCGATCGCGCTTTATGGCAGTCCGTCCCTTCGCACGTCACAGGAATCGGACAATAAACCTCCCCTCCACTATGGCGCGATCGCACCGGGAGAAACCTTGACACTACCGCAATCTTCAGCGGCATCGGATTGGGTGGTTCAAGGGCCAGCAGGTATTGCAGAGATACAACTGATTTGCAGTCGGGAACCGTTTACCAAAGCAAGTATCGCCATGGAAGCATCGCAACGACCGAAAGGAGACGGGGAGCGGATTGGCGATTTATATAACCCGCTAGACGTAGCGCAAGCTGTATTGCAGGACTTACACCAAGCGAGTGCCAGTGCTTCGGATGTGAGTACCACGGTTTCTGACACTTATGCACTTGATGTGAATGCCTGGGCAACGTTGAGTTTTGTCTATCAAGTGGTGTAAGAATTAGGACAAGCGATCGCGGTAACTTTAGTGAAGCCCCATTGGGTTAATAGGGCTTTTCTCCTCCCACGTTTTCCGGAAGATTGAATTGACAAATGAGGTAGTCAATTATTCACTTTCAAGTGTGATTTATCTTTATAAAATAACAGGGATATTTTTACATTTGAGAATATTTATTAGGAGGATTATCGATGGTACAATTTGACCCTAAGCTACGCCTATCAACCAGCGATGAACTACCTTGTTCAGATGACACGCCTGTGGATAACGAGAATCAAAATTTTATTCCCAACATACTATTATTTTTGCTCAAATTTATCTGGGGAAATCGCTCGGATTGGTTTTTCGGGGTGGATATGGGAATTTATCACACCACAGGCGTGAGTCCGTTGGTACCTGTTGTCCCCGATGGATTCTTGAGTTTAGGGGTTGAGCGCCATA
>DATNPC010000173.1:0-10243 GCA_036703375.1 Allocoleopsis sp. | reverse complement strand
CGCGTCGGGTTTTCTCCCAAAGTGAGACAAGAGGCAACATGGATGTCCACTGTTCTAAGCCTGGTTGCAGGCGGAGTAGGAATTTCATTGCTTCCCGCTAATGCACAAAACCTGCAACGAACAGGTGTTGTCTTTAGGTTCATACGGGAACAATCTCCGATATTTCAAACTGCTATGGTTTGGCGACGGAACGACGCATCTGTTATCTTGCACAATTTCCTTGAGGTAGTCAGGCACATAACGCAGTCCTGACGTTTTGCGATAGGTTTGGGAAAAAATCTGCACGCAGGAAATTGGGGTGAATCCATCCTCAAGCGTGAGCTGCTTTTACACATCAGGATAGTTAAGCTGTTGAGTGATATATTCCATGACAACGGGTTGTAACGTGAAACCCTCTGCACTCTTGTCTATCAGTGTAGGCGCAGCCTTCTCGATTAGCGATCGCCTCAAGAGAGAGGCTAACACTTCTATTAACTCGCTGGGCGATACCTTCACCAATAAATTCTGTTGCAATTGTGCCAATGAGACAGGCTCTCGATTGACGGCTAACCAGTACATTACTTCTTTTTCTAATTCAGTGAGTCGATTAATTTGTTGTTCTAGGAGATTGCGAATATCATCGAACACTAGCGTCCCCTGTTTTAATGCGGCTAAGAATTGAGAAACATCACCTTCAAAAAAAGCTTGAATCGCCGGAGCAATCATTTTTAAAGCCAACGGATTGCCTCCATAGTGGGCATTCAGAGCCTTCCACTCAGCCTCTGAACCAGAAAAAGCCCCGATGTGTTGAAAAATTTTCTGGGCTTCTATCGTTGGCAACCCTGTTAATTGGAAGGAGCGAACGGGAAGATTTCCACCTTCTTTGGCAGCTAATCCTTTGGGTTTTTCACGAGACGTTAGTACCAAGCAGCTTTGATGAGGAATATCTGCCACGCATCGGATGACTTGACCGTAACTAGCATATCCTTCTCGGTAACTCCCCGTGCGATCGCCACTTCGCAAGATAGACTCGGCATTATCGAGTATCACAAGACAACGGGAGGAGCGTAGATAAGACATCAGTTGCGAAATTCTACCGTCCACCGTATCTCGCAACTCGGTTTCTCGTCCACCTGAGAGAAACTGAATTAATTCTCCCAACAGTTCTTGGGTTGAGGGCGCGTTACGCAAACTTCGCCAGAACAGGTAATTAAATTCATCCTGAATCTGAAGTGCCAACTTGACAGACAACGCCGTTTTACCACTTCCCCCCATACCCAACAGCGTTACCAAGCGGCAGCGCTCATTGACAATCCACTGCTTTAGGGTGGATAGTTCTTGCGGCCTTCCATAGAAAACGGAAACATCGATCGCATCCCCCCAATCCTGGTAAGTGTTAGCGTAGAGAGCGAGTGGTGCGATCGCTTTAGACGCAACAGCCTGAGAAGGCTGCGATACTCCTACGTGGAGACTCTGCCAACGCTGCTTTAGTACTGACCGGAAGTTATTTTTAGTAACCTTTTCCCCCAATCCTTGAGAGAGTAGTTGCCATAACTTAGAACCCGTGTCTTTAACGTAACCAGGGTCATACCCAAAGTTGCTCGCAATTTCTAGATAAGACTGTCCTTCCCAAGATTGCCGAAACACCGTTTCCTGAATCTTGTTGAGACGTCCGTCTAGAAACGTCTTGACTACGAAGAGCGCTTCTTCAACGGTCATTCGTCTAAGAGCTTCAAGAGTGGTCTTGTGGGAGGTGATGCGACCACTGGTGAGGCTTGAGCACCTGATTCAGGCTGCAAACAACAGATTGAGAACGAGCACCAAACCCAGGCGAGAAAGATGTTCATGGGCTTCACGCCGCAGCTTAAGTTTCTATTGTTACATACTGCCGACGCTGCCCTGGTGTGACGGATAATGACCTGTAATCTTTTTTGAGACTGTTTTTCTGACTTTTTTTCTGACCTTTCCCGACTGCCATCCTGAGCAGGAGTTCATTACAGTATGTAAAAAGCCGATTAAATTGGATAAATAATAAGTTGTGAATGAGGCAAAAATGTCTAATTCATTATCCTGATTATGAATCGATTGCGGCTTGGCAAGGCTGAAGCTGTTATTGACGAATACTGCTGAGCTGAAAAATTGCGATCGCTTCTCCCCAATCGAATGCTACGGGGTGTTGTTGACAATCGAAGACAGGGAGATTCACACCTAAACAGTTATTAGTTACCAGTGACCGGGTTGCATCGGCTCGATGGTTTACCTTGACGCCACTTACACCCTCATGACTATGAAATCCTTGGCACTCTCGTTCACAACCTTAGCATTGACCCTGGGGACAACTGCTGCTTTCTCACAATCCGGCCAAGCAATCCCACCGACGGTTAGCCAGTATGTTTGCCGAGCAGATATGTCTGGAGTCCCAACCACCTATGCAGTTGTCAATGGTGGATCGGGCTTGGTTCCGATCGTTCGCTGGTCTCGCGGTAGTCTAGGGGAAGTTTCTCCCGAACAACGCTGCACTGAAGTCACGAGAAACTTCAATCGATTGCATATTGGGCAAGGAAATTATGTTCTGAAAGCTAGAGCGACGCAGAGCGGACGCATCATTTGTTTGACTCAACCCGGTCAAGCTTGTACCCGAAGTGGAGACGAACCAACTATATTATTCACGCTGCGACCTGAGGATGGCGCTCAGTTGACGATAAATCGACTCAACAAAATTGGTGAAGCCTTCTCAGCTGGCCCGCTCAATGAAAGCTCGGCAGATCCCAATGAAGTTGCAATCAATCTCAACGAGTACATTACCCAACAATTAAGCCAAATCAGTGAGAGGCTACCCTACTAACTTGCATTCATAAACTGTGTTGGTAGTTGCGCGATCGCTCTGCCAGTATAGGTACCAAGTAAATTATTAATTATGAATCATGCATTCAGGTATTTAAAGAGAGATTTCGACTCCCATTAATGTAGACCACTAAAATTTAATTTTAGTGGTGGGCTTCTTTCTTCACCTGAATTGCGAATTAACTGTTCTTTCATAATTCATAATTTACCATTCATAATTTTGGTAACCGCAAGTTTTAGGGTACATGAATCGACGCCTCATCATCGCGATCGCTTATATTAGTGGTCTATTGTTTGCACTACTAGTACAGGCACTTCCCGATCGGGTTTCTATCCCAACCGTTGCCCCGTCTGCCTTATCTCACCAACTATCAACTCAACTATCTACCCAGCACTTATCTCAACAAGCAAGAGCAATTGCGGTAAAAGTCCTGTCCGGAGATACCTGGGGTTCGGGGATTCTCATTAATCACCAAAGGCAAATTTACACAGTTTTGACGAATAACCATGTACTAATACCAGGAATCGGAGGCAAGTATCGCATTCAAACTCCTGATGGTCAAATTTATCCCGCTTCTGTACCCAATGGCTTCAATTTTGCAGGAAACGATTTGGCATTATTACAGTTCAATAGTGACAATGCCTCCTATGCCGTAGCATCTCTATCAACTTCTTCAATTCCCAAAGTAGGGGATACCATTGTTGCTGCTGGATTTCCTGTTGAAGCCGATTCATCCATCGATCGGGGATTTATTTTGACAGCTGGAGAAATTTCTCTTGTGACACCTCAAGATTTTGCGGGAGGTTATCAAATTGGTTACACCAATGATATCCAACTGGGGATGAGTGGAGGCCCAATGCTTAATTCTCAGGGTAAAGTTATTGGGATTAACGGCATGCGGAAGTATCCCCTCTGGGGCAATCCCTACGTCTTCCGAGATGGTTCTACTGCAAATGAATCGATGCGCGAACAGATGACTCAATTGAGCTGGGCAATTCCCGTGCGAACGTTTCGGCAATTGGCACCGCAACTGTCTGCGAATGGTAGTGCTGGGGAGTTATGAATTATAAAAATAGGCTTTTCTGTAGGTGTCTAACAGTTGCGAGTGCTGTCGCGATCGCCTTTATTCAGTCCCAGGCTACTTTTGCATTATCGGCTAAGACTGTCAACAGTATTGCTGAAAAAGTTACAGTTCTCATCAATGCCAAAGACTCGGAGCGAGGAGGAGAAATAGTTGAGAATGGATCGGGCGCGATCGTTGCCAAAGAAGGAAAAACGTACTACGTGCTAACCGCTAATCACGTCGTGTGTGAAATCATCGATCGCGAAGTGTGCCGCAGTCGTTACAACTATCAACTAGTGACTGCAAACGGTAAGCAATATTTTCTCAATAACAGCAAAATTAAAAAACTGCCTGGTGTAGATTTAGCGATCGTACAATTTACGAGTTCAGAAAATTATCCAGTAGCAACTTTAGCCAATTATCCTCTAGCGACGGCTGACCAATTTGTCTATGCCTCTGGATGGGTAGCGCCCAATCGATATATCCCAAGGCCTCAGCGTCTATTTAGTATCGGGAAAATTATCCCCAAAGACTTGATGCCATTGTTCAGAATATTCTCTCCTTCTTTGGGTTACGATTTGGTTTATACCAGTAGAACTTATGCTGGCATGAGTGGAGGCCCGGTATTCGATACAGATGGGCGTGTTATTGCCATTCACGGACAAAATGAGGGAGAGTTTATCGAAGATTTACAGTCGCAGCAGCAAGAGCCAGTTCGGGTAGCCATTGGTTATAGCTGTGCCATCCCCATCAACCTCTTTTTGAAGTTAGCTCCTCAGTCAGGACTGCGATTGAAACTGAATGTTGAATATCACTATCCCGTCAAACCGAACTTGAGAGATATTGGGGAACAGTATTATCAAGAATTTCCAGGACTAACCCCCAATACAACAAACGCCATTGACTTAGCAAACTATGGCAATCAAATGTGGCGGTTAGGACAGCTAGCCCTTGCACTGTCTTACTATGACCAAGCTTTAGAGATTAATCCAGACTTCTATCAGGTTTGGTACGAGCGGGGTCTAATGCTGACCTACTGGCGTCATTTTCCTCAAGCCAAAGAATCCTACGATCGCGCCTTGCAAATCATCGATAGCAAACTCCAGAACGATTCTAACAATCAGACATTACAGATAGCACGACAAAACGTTTTAAAGTTACGAACAAATCTCGAACACCTCAACCCAGTCGAACCAGACAGACTGCCAAGCAAGACCCGAATATAATGAATTCAGGTACAGTAACCCGACGAGAGAGCCACCTAACTTAGGTCTGGCACCAAAACTCTTCTCTTTGCGCTCCTTTGCGTAAACCTCTGCTTCCTTTGCGTTAAAAAAAATCAGAATTTGCGCTCCCTAGAGAATAGAGCAAGATACCTGTGCCATGGTAATTGTAGCGAAGAGCAAAAGCTAGGTATGTTAACACAAGCCAATTTAATAGTCGGTGACACGAGTCATATTCCTCAGACAGGAACGACCGAGCGACCAGTAGTGATGCAGGAGATCGGAACAGCTTCCTCTCAAGAAAAAATAAAAGCGATCGAGGAACAAGAATTAACCCATCTTATTGCTCCTCCCGAATCCTGTCCAACTGCGAATTCTCTATCTAGACTACCAGAAAAGTGGCAGACAAAATCCACTCTACAACTATCAAGAGAATCAGCACTAATTGTCCCTTCAGCCACTCTAGAAGCTGAAGCGTTGCCTCTAACTCGACGAGATACCCTAGCTAGCACTCAAGACAACACAACAGCCAGTCACGCATTAACTAACTCCATCGCTCCCCCAGAATGCGCTACAACTTCAACGATTTCCTATTGGTCAGAAGAAAAAAGTTCAAATCAAGCACCACTTTCCGTAAAAAGCGGAGCTGATCGTGGATTTGCATCCACGACTGACAGCTCAAGTTCCTTTTCCCGGAATAGCACTCTTTCCCCAAACAGCGAACGTTTAGGTGCCTCAGCTTTGGCACAATCTTTCGCGAGAGAAACATCACCTAGATTAGTAGCCTTGCGTCAAAAGCTTTTATTACCTTTGCCTGCGACTGTCTTAGCGGACAGTTCTCTCACCAGTGAAGTTAACGTAGGGCAAGGTTTGATGGAAAAAGGCTTAACTAACAAAGCGTATACCACTAACGACACTGATGAAACACCAATGTTTGGTCGGAGAGAAAGTCTAAAATCGCCGGTTGATAAGACAAATGTAGCGAAGCTATCAGCAGCAGTCACCGCTTATAATGCGATGATCGAACAGAGTAATTTGGAATTTCTCAGTCACCCTCCGGCAGAAGTCTTGGCGCTGCGGGAAGCACTCTTAGCGTTGACGAGCGAAAGACGTTCACAGTGAACAGTGGCCAGTGACCAGTGACCAGTGACCCGCCTGAAAGATACCGATTGTGGAAGCGGGGGCTTTCTTTCAGACGTGTTGACTGCTTGTAACTGTTCACCGATAACTGGTCACTGAAGATGAAAAAAAAGCGATCGCACCGTCTAATCCTTGCCAGAAGCCAGTTTCAAAATTTCAAATCCCCCATCAATCTGAACCCCAAAGGTGCGAAATTTGCGCCTCCGAAGTTTTCATGCTACATTAAACTTCAATAACGGTTTCATAAGCTTAGTTAAAGTTTTGAAGTTGTTAGATAAGTTGCAAAGTGGGTAGCCAAATCACCTTCAGTACAAAGTCATAAAGTAAAAACTTTGCCTGAAGGAGAACGGAGGAACCAATTCTTGGGGCGAATCTCGCACGTTGAGACAGACACCTTCCAGTCTGAGCCCGTCAGCTAACTCCGTCGGCATTGGGAGGAGCACCATAGGCATCAGCTTGATGTAAGCCGTTGTCCTTGAGGTCTCCTAGGAAGCGATCGCAGTCAAAAATGACAACGATTGCTATCCGTTTATCGGCCCACCTCAAACCGCTACAAGTACAAGAGGACGGATAATGACTTACAACCAACAGATTTTCGTTATCGAACGAAAGTTGAGCGGGATAAGCCTGGATTTCCGGGAAACGAGAGTCAGGGAAAAGGGATTTCAGCTCGTAAAAGTTTAGCCTTAGTCATTCGGTTTGGTCTTTAAAAGCCACATAGGCTTAACGAATGTGGGTAGGAAACATAGAGTATGGCACTTGCTCAGCACAAAAAGTTTGTTCCGGCAATTGCGCGATCGCAAAATCAAAGAGTCGTCTATCCTCATTCGATAGAGAGCAGTTAGCTCCCGACCAAGCTACCGTAGATATTTTCTGAGTGTGGAGTAATCGGAAACATCGCAACACGTAACCCATTTGGGTCAACAGAGTCCATCCACCATTAGGAAAACCATGATTAGAACAGTTCTTGCCCTACTCCTTGGCATTATTTTGTTCTGCATTTTGATTAGTAGAAAGACTGCACCCGCTAAAGCATTGCGTAATCGAATGAAAACACCGAGAAAGTTTTCTTTTGTAGGAGGAGCACCTGTAAGTAGACGACGCAGACGTAGGAGTTAATGAGAGTTGAAGCCCGTGCGTCTGTAACAGGACAACCTCGATAAAGTTTGCTTCCACATGTGTGACGAGCTGTGGACAACAAGAACCCCTTAACGGGGTTTTTTCTTGTTGAGAAACTAAAACTGACTGCCGAGTCCTTTGGGATTAAGGGTTGCAAGTTGCTGGGCTGGTTGAGGTGTTAGGTTTCAGGCAAAGCGGCCCAAGATTGGTTTGAGGATTAGGCAAGCTAATGAAGGCTAACGGGCCTGCTTTATGTTCGCCGTTGAACGGAGTAGGTTTGTTCACATCAAAGCCACAGGCAGCCGCATCGGCTGGATTATTGAACCAGAACCCGACGTGGAAGGTATTTGTTGGAGGCAGCGGCAGGTTAGCATCCGAGTTTAGACCGAAAATTTGGTCTAATAGGATCGTTTTGATTGTAGCTGTACCTGGCTCAAGATCGGTTTGGTACCAGGCCAGACCAAAACCCTTGAAATTTGGATCTGGGTTGCCGTTCGCTAGCAGATTAGTTTTCTGTATGGTGAACAAGTCAAACTTCAAACCGGGTTTAAAATTCTTCAGAGTAATCGTCATCAGGTCATTCAAGTTACCCCGCTTGACCACTACAGTGGCAGTAGGTGTAACGCTGGGATTGGCAGCCATGCAAGAGATAAACTGCTTGCTGGGAACGAGCTGAAAAATGGTCTGAGAGGGTTCAGCGTTGGCGGCCTGGTTGGGAATAAGTGTCGTTGAGGAAAACAGGACTAGTGAAGCGAAAGCAGCCTTGGCGATTTTCATTGATTATCTCCAGTGAACGTGAACTTCTGTAGACTTGTCAGGCTCAAACTAGAGACTTATGCAGATTATTTACAAAACTTTATAATTTTGCCAAATGAAAAGGGGGAATGGGTAAGAATGCCCTATCTAAGCTTCTTCTCCTCCAGATTTCAGCTGAACGTAAACCAATACGAGCGTGAACCCCAGAAGAACGGTAGCCGCCGCCGCCGCATAGCCAAAATCAAACAGGGAAAACGCTTCTTCGTAGATGTAATAAACCAGCAAATTGGTGGAGTTTAAGGGGCCACCTCCCGTGACGACATAGACTTGCTCGAAACTCCGCAAGGTAAAAATCGCCGTAGTGACTGTGGCAAAGATTAGAGTGGAACGCAATCCTGGAAGCGTAACGTACCAGAACTGTTGCCACTTGTTTGCACCATCTAACTCAGCGGCTTCGTAGAGACTAGAGGGAATAGCTTGGAGTCCTGCTAAAAATACCACCATGTTGAACCCCAACTGTTTCCAACTACTCAATAAAATCAGTACGGGCATTGCCCAAGTTGTACTACCCAGCCAGGGAATGGGTTCAAAACCCAAAGAACTGAGTAGTTGATTCACTGGCCCCTCGGTTTGGAACAGCCAGCGAAAGCCGAGTCCTACGGCAACGAGAGAGGTAATCGAGGGAATAAAATAGGCAGTTCGCAGGAAACCTCGGAGAACCAGCGATTGGTTTAATAAGACGGCTAAGCCTAAGGGGAGAACTAGGCTGGGAATGACGGTGGCAACGGTGAAGTAAAGGGTGTTGCCGAGAACCTGCCAGAAGTCGGGATTGAGAACAAGGCGCAAGTAGTTCCTCAAGCCTACCCAGTGGATACCGGCTGAGGTGAAGCTGCCAGTAGTAAAGCTGAGATATAACAGGTAAGCAATCGGCCAGAACAGAAAGAGGCCAAGTAGGAGGATGGCAGGTGCTAGAAATATCCAAGCCGCGATCGCATCATTATCTAGCAACTGCTGAGGAGAACGGGGAAACTTCATTGCGGTTTAAGATCTATTGTCGCCCCCCTAGCCTGCCAATTCTAGGGACAACCTAAATTCAAAGTCCCCTAATATTGGGGGATGCGAGGGGGCATTTCAGGATTTATGCAACAGGTCTAATCCTCATCATCGCTCAATCGGCAACGCTGGAGCGTCTTGCACTCAATCCGCTTTTGGCGATCGCTAATAATAGTAGCCAAGTCCGGTCGTCCCGTTAGAGCGAGTCGCCAGTCAGCCCAGATTTCGTATAAGGTATCCACAATCCAACCAATTACAGGTAGCTTGGTGGCAGCATAAATCCACCCCATTCCCAGAATGTCGTAGACTCGACGAAAGACTTCGACATTTTTGATGACAGTGCCGTCGGGGAGTACAGCATGAATTCGCCCCATTGCTGTCTCAAAGTCTACGCCACCATGCAAAGAGGGAGTATAGTCATCGTCGGCAATGTCCACAAACGCCACTTTTCCTCGACCTGCATCGCGCTTTCTCAAAAAATTGACTTCTCGCACACACAACGGACACTCACCGTCGTACAGCAATTTGATTTGCCAAGACGGCTTTTCAGGCGCAGTGGCGACTTCAACAGATTGGTAGGGTTGGGTGTTCGATGAGGGCATAGGCGGTTGGAGAATCAATTAGCGTCGGAATCTTGTTAAAAATCTCCCTGACAAGAAGATTTATTAAAAATTGTAACGATTTGAGGATGCCATTTGGCATATAAGGCGTTGATATTGAACAGGAGTAGATGTTGGGTTTTCTTGAATCAACCCAACCCAGGGTGATGAGCGGTCTCGCTTATGTTGTCTAGCAGGCGTCGCAAAGCTATAACGGTATAAAGGTTTGAAGCTATCCTAGAGACTCCTGTGGCTCAAGTCAAACTTGCATATACCCAGCCTTCTAGATGCGAGATTGTCTTGGTTCAAGCTAAAAGTGTTACTTTCTAGGATGTCTTGGCTCAGATCTTGCACCAGTCAGGATAAACCCGTAGGGCGGAATAATCAGTGTAAAAAATGACACCTAAACAAAAAGTTTTCTCAGTAGTCAAAAGTAGCCAAAACCACCCAGTTTCTAGATAATATT
>DATNPC010000172.1:0-9258 GCA_036703375.1 Allocoleopsis sp. | reverse complement strand
TAACCTATTCCAACGAGAGTGGACGGCAGATTCAACTTGTTCCAGGTGGAAAATTTGAGATCGATGCTCTAGGAGTTGCCATTCCTGAACTTATGTCAGGGACGTAAGAGAAAATATAGCAATTCTTAAATTAGTTTAAGACAAGTTGTTGTAGGGGCAAGATATGTCTTGCTCCTACTCTGCGGTCTATGTGAACTGAAAGTCCATACGGCTATTCGTTAAACGTCAATGCTTTTCCTCGCACTTCTGTATGCAATTGCCCTTTTTCATAAACCACTTGACCCCCAACAATTGTATAGACCGGCCATCCGGTTAAATTCCAACCTTCAAAAGGACTCCAGCCACATTTTGTCAAGACTTCCTCTCGTAAAACCGGGTGATAATTATCTAAGTCCACCAATACCAAATCCGCATCATAACCAGGCGCGATCGCACCTTTTTTCGGAATACCATATGCCTTAGCAACTGCTGTAGACATCCAGTTTGAAACTTGAGCAACTGTACAACGTCCCTGCATCGCTTGAGTGAGCATCAACGGCAACGAGGTTTCCACTCCTGGCATGCCAGAAGGGGTGTTGGGGTAGCCTTTGGCTTTTTCTTCTAAGGTGTGGGGAGCATGGTCAGTGGCGATAAAATCGATAATGCCATCCAGTAGTGCTTGCCAGAGGACTTCGTTATCATGAGGCGATCGCAAGGGTGGATTCATTTGGGCTAAAGTGCCAATCTTTTCATAGGCACTGGTATTAAGTAACAAGTGCTGAGGCGTGACTTCCGCCGTCACCCAACTCGGTTTATCCTGACGCAATAGTTCTGCTTCTTCAGCTGTAGAGAGGTGGAGAATATGCAGGCGTCGCTGATATTTTTTAGAGAGTTTCAGCGCTAATTCAGTCGCATTGAGGGCAGCTTGGTTATCTTGAATTGTCGAGTGAATGGCTGGGTCAGTAATGCCAGCAAATTCTTTTCGTCGTTGATTGATTCGGGCTTGGTCTTCGGCATGTACAGCAATCAAACGCCTCCCCTTGGCAAAAATGGGTTCCAACCACTCTTCGCGATCGACTAATAAATGCCCATGGGCCGAACCCATAAAAATCTTGATGCCGCAAGTCGGCTTAGCCTCCAGCAGGTCTGGCAAATTTTCTGGTGTTGCCCCGATGAAAAAGCCATAATTAACTAAGCATTTACCAGCTGCTCGTTGAAGTTTATCGTTGAGTGCTGCTTGTGTCGTTGTCAGAGGGCGCGTATTCGGCATCTCCAAGAACGAGGTGACTCCTCCTCTAGCACACGCACAACTAGCAGTAAATAAGTCTTCTTTATGTTCTAGCCCTGGTTCTCGAAAATGAACCTGCGGATCGATGACTCCAGGCAACAAAGTTAGCCCAGTGGCGTCTATCTCTCTATCCGCTGCTGTCACTGCTGTCGCTGGAATTTCTGGGGCAATCTGAACGATCTGGCGATCGCGAATCTGGACATCTCCATCAAAAAACTCTCCAGTAGGCAAAAGAACGCGAGCATGACGGATAAACAGGCAGGAGTCAGAGGACATAAGAGAATGCTACAATTCGACGAAGTTTCGACAGTTAACAGCGAGCAGTTACCAGTGACCAGTTGGTTGACGTACATTCTTGGATTGGATTCCCCAACTTATAGAAGTTGTGGGCTGTCGCGCTATTGTATCGCGCCTGCTGCGCTCTCCGGTTGGGGTTGAAATTCCCAAGATGCAGCTGGGTTCCTAGTCACTGTCAAACCGACCGCTGGTTTAATACCCATATTTAAATTTGTACAGTTAAATTAGGAATCTATTCCTTTTACCTGTGATGGGATTGGCGAATCATGGCCTTTTCCCTTGACTCAAAACTTCGTGACTCTATGGTGATTGAACGGATATGACTCGTGAGCAGAATCAAGAGCCTGAGAAACAGCCTCTACAAAAGGTTGAAAATCCTTGGGTAGAAGCACTCAAGACCATTGTCTTGAGCGGTGTTCTCGCCTTCGGGATTCGTAGCTTCGTTGCAGAAGCGCGTTATATTCCTTCGGGATCGATGCTGCCAACGCTACAAATTAACGACCGCCTGATTATTGATAAGGTAACTTATCGCTTCCAAAATCCTCAGCGAGGAGACATCGTGGTGTTTATGCCTCCTGAGACGGCTAGTATCTGTTTTGGAGATATTCCGTCCCCTGCACTCGATCGCTCAGACAAATCCTCGCCTACTCCCGGTACACAACAAAACAATCCCAAACTCAAGGATGCTTTTATTAAGCGAGTGATTGGGTTACCTGGAGACACCGTGGAAGTGAAAAACAGACAGGTTTACGTCAACAAGCAGCCGATACGGGAAAAATACATTGAAGATGCTCCAGAATACGAATTTGGTCCCGTAACAGTACCTGCTGGTAAATACCTCGTACTGGGTGATAACCGCAATAATAGCTGCGATGGTCATTATTGGGGATTTGTGCCGCGCGAGAATATTATCGGTAAGGCGATCGTTCGCTTCTGGCCGCTAAATCGGGTTGGCGAATTGTACCCAATACCGGCTTATCCCAATTCGTTGAGTAAAAAGTAAGCCTGTTCTCAAGCCAAGGAACGCCGGTTCAGTGTTTTGTGAGGAGTTAAACGCACCAAGTTTGCACGACACGACCTGTTAGCTCTTGACCTAACCAAGGAGTGTTAGTGGAATGAGACTTCAGGGTATGCTTGACGACTTTCCAACTCTCCTTGGGATCGAATAGCGCCAGTTCAGCCGCTTGCTTGGGAGCTATAGCAGCAGGAGTTTGCTGTAAACAAATGGCGGGACTGGTGCTAAGGCGCTGCCACAGCTCTAGGGCTGTCCAGTCACCTCTTTCCACGAGATGGTACCAAAGCAGAGGTAGGGCTATCTCTAAGCCCATCGCACCAGCTGGGGCTTCGGCAAACGCAACGGTTTTTTCTTCGTAGGTATAGGGGGTATGGTCGATCGCGATCGCATCGAGGATGCCCTCCCGAACCCCCTGAATCAGGGCGGCGCGATCGGCTGGGTTTCCTAATGGGGGGTCTAGACGTAAATTGGGGTTATAACTCCACAAATCGTCCGTACTCAGCAACAGGTGCATCCAGGTTGTACTCGCGGTTACAGGCAATCCCTTTGCCTTGGCCTCCTGAATCAACTGCACGCTACGACGAGTGGAGACGCGCATCACATGCACGGGGGTACCGATTGCTTCGACGACTTCTAATAGAGCAGCTAAGGCCGCAGATTCTGCCATAGCCGGATTTCCTGGCAAGCCCAAACCGAGGGACTGTACTCCTTCTCTTGCTACCCCATTACCCGCTAGTTGGCGATCGCAAGGCCACAAAGCGATTGGCTTACACAATGGTTGTAAGTATTCCAGCAATCGCCGTATGAGTAATAAATTCGAGAGGGGACGCCCATCGGCAAAGCCCACGACGCCTGCTGCGGTTAACTCAAGCAGTTCCGTCATTTGCTGCCCTTCAACTCCCAACGTTAGCGATCCCCAACAGGAGAGGTGAGGGATGAAATGGGTGGGTGCTGTTGTCGTTCTCATGCCTTGTATCTTCTGATTCAAGGCAGCTAATCCAGATGGGTTGTCCAGTGGGGGCGAGGTATCCGGCAAAATTGCCAACCGGGTAAAGCCACCGGCGGCCGCTGCAGCTAGCAGTGACGACCAAGTTTCCCGTTCCTCAAATCCTGGTTCCCCAGAGTGACTGTATAGGTCTACTAGCCCTGGGCCTAAAATAAGACCCTGGCAATCCCGCACGACGGTGTGAGTTGGTATTTCTGAAATGGTAGTTTCAACTGCCTCGATCGCACCATCTGTAATGAGAACATCAGCTAGTCGATCGGTTCCAGAAACCGGGTCTACAATCCGGACTTGTTGAAGCAGTTCGCTATTCATAAGGGGTATGAGAGAAGAAAGGGTGAGGGTAAAGGGTTAGGGGAGGGAAGAAGAAACAGCCAAGATAAGAGATACCAGAAACTTACCCCGACCTCATCTCATAAGACTTGCTCTCTTTTGCCGCCTCTCTACCCTTTACCCCTACTTCTACCCTAACCGCGCA
This sequence comes from Allocoleopsis sp., assembly GCA_036703375.1. Taxonomy (GTDB): domain Bacteria; phylum Cyanobacteriota; class Cyanobacteriia; order Cyanobacteriales; family Coleofasciculaceae; genus DATNPC01. The sequence continues at coordinate 5,198 of DATNPC010000172.1, read as the reverse complement.
GCTTAGCAGATCGGTAGGCACGCTCATCGATCGGCGTTACGTCAAGCGATCGCGATTTCAACGCAGGGTAACAAACTCCTCAGCGACTGTGGGATGGAGTCCAACTGTCGCATCAAAGTCTTGCTTGGTGGCTCCCATCTTGAGCGCGATCGCAATTCCTTGGATAATTTCTGCGGCATGTTCGCCTACCATATGGGCTCCCAGTACTTTCTGGGTGTCCTCTTCCACCACTAATTTCACCATCGTCCTCTCATCCCGACCGCTCAAACTATGGTAAGTGGGTTTAAACGTAGCGCGATAGCATTTAATGGCTTCGCCCCATTTTTCCATGGCTTCAGCTTCTGTCAGGCCCACTGTCGCACCTTCCGGTGTAGAAAAAATCGCTGAGGGTATGTTTTCATAACTCATTTTGCGGGATTTGCCCCCAAATTCCGTATCGGCAAACGCACGACCTTCGTTAATCGCTACGGGGGTAAGATTGATGCGATTGGTGCAATCCCCTACGGCAAAAATATTGGGCTGACTGGTGCGGCTGTATTCATCGACACTAATCGCTTCTTTGTCAACGATTACACCAGCATTCTCTAAACCCATGTTCTTGAGCTTCGGTCTGCGTCCTGTCGCCGATAACACCACATCTGCCGTTACTGACACCTGATTATTGCCAATATTCACCTTCAATCCGTCTGGCGTTTTTTCAATTCCTGTCGCTTGAGAGTGATTGAGGATCTGAATGCCATGCTGCTGTATTCCCTCTTGAATACCAGCTCGGATGTCGTTGTCAAATCCGCGCAAAATCAGATCGTTGCGATCGAGCAGAGTGACCTTAGAACCCAGACCATTCATGATACAGGCAAATTCCACCCCGATATAGCCAGTACCAATAATCGCGATGTGTTCGGGCTGCTCTTTGAGGTGGAACATGTCATCGGAGACAATCGCATGTTCGATGCCGGGAATTTCCGGCTTATGGGGCTGTCCGCCAACCGCAATTAAAATTTTATCGGCTGTAATTTTGCGATCGTCGATTTCTAGGGTGTGTGGGTCGAGAAACCTAGCATACGCATGGAAGACTTCCACACCTCCTTTGTCCAGCATGCGTTGATAGACCCCATTGAGCCGTTCAACTTCCTGATTGACAACAGTAATCATCTTCTGCCAATCGAGAGTGCTCTGCACCGGACTCCAGCCATAGCCTTGAGCATCCTCGAACAGGTCAGGAAAGTTGGAAGCGTAGACCATCAATTTCTTGGGAATGCAGCCGCGATTGACACAGGTACCACCTAATTGATGGGATTCCGCCACTCCTACTTTTGCGCCATATTGAGCTGCTCGTCTAGCTGTCGCAATTCCTCCCGAGCCGCCACCAATTACAAACAAGTCATAATCGTATGTCATAGTCTTGAAATAAACTCCCTTTCGTTCAGTGTAAGAACGAACACGGTCATCAATACACTTTTTCGTTCTTTAGCCAATCTGGATCATTTGGTCGGTGGAGCTGGGGAAGGTCGTGAGGGTGAAGAACCAGGGTCTGTTTCGTCGGGATAGTCTGGCATCGGTTCGGGTTGCAGTTGACTACGCCCGTTACGGATCACTCGCAGCATCTCAGTTAGTTGCTGTTCGATACTGGTGAGAATTGAATCGGCATACTCATCAGCACCGTTTTGAATATCTTCACAATCAGCCAGAGCCAGTTGGCGCATCTGTTCCAATTCTTGCTGCGCTTGCAGACGCATCCGCTCTATATCAGCGAGAGTTTGCTCCTGAATCACTTCGCATTCCTGCTGAACTCGTTTGCGAATTTGGTTCGCTTCATATTCTGCCTGCTGGATAATACCCATCTCATCCAAGATTTGGTCGGCACGCCGTTCAGCGGCTTCCATCATTTCTTGGGCATATTCTTCAGCCGCCAGGAGAATCTCTTCTCGTTGGCGAACAATTTTTTCGGCTTCGCTAAAAGCACTTGGTAGGTTTTCCCGCACCAAATCGAGCTGAGTCAGCAAGGCTTCTTCGTCAACTAGAGTGCGCTTCGTTAAGGGAATGTGCCAGCTATCAAAAATAATCTCCTCAATCCGGTTAAGTTCCCGTTGGATATCTATACCTCTCCCTCCACCGAGCGGTGGTTCGTTTGGGGCGTTAGATTCGTCACGGTCAGGGGGGTCGCTCCGGGATGAGTCTCGGTGTAACATCGGCAAATATCTAGGGCAACCTGCTTGGGAACAAGATGAGCGATGGAGCCGCCAAACCTGGCAATCTCTTTCACTACGCTACTACTTAAGAAGCTGTACTCGTTAGACGTGGCAAGAAAGACGGTTTCAATCTCGTCCCAGAGGGTTTGATTGGTATGAGCCATCTGGAGCTCTTTTTCAAAGTCTGAAACTGCCCGTAGCCCTCGCAGTAGCACTTTAGCATCCTTGAGTCTGGCATATTCTACGGTGAGACCGTCAAAGCTGTCTACTTCTACGTTTGGTAAATGTTGCGTACATTTGCGAATCTGCTCGATTCGCTCTTGCACGGTAAATAAGGGTGATTTATCAGGATTGCGTAACACGGCGACAATGACCCGCTCGAAGAGCGTACAGCCGCGCTCTATAATATCGAGGTGGCCTAGGGTTATTGGATCGAAGCTGCCTGGATAAATTGCAATCACTTGACCAGAGGCATCTGAGAGTTACTGACGCATTATACCGAGCGATCGCGCTTTGTTTATCATTAGCCTCGATCGGCGGCGACTAAGATTTGCCTCTTGGTATTTTGGCAAAATTGAAACGGACTCAGAATGGCTTGCCTCATCACTAAATTGGAGAATCATCGTGGCGTTAGCAGTTGCACCCAGTCTACTGAGTAAAGAGGATGCCTTATCTCTAGTCGATGCCATTGTGCAAAAATCCCAGGCAGAAGCTGTCTTCGTCAGCCTGAGTGCAGGCGAGTCTGCCCTCAGTCGCTTCTCGGAAAATCAAATTAGCCAAAACATCAACCGCAACGAATTCAACCTCACGATTACTAGCTATTTCGGTCAGCGCAGTGCTTCTGCCTCAACCACAGAAGTCGATGAACAAGCCATAGAAGAGACAATCCGACGCTCAGAAGAACTCGCTCGAATCGCACCAGAAGACCCAGAGTGGGTGCCGTTGCTCGAACCTCAAGACTACGAACAGCGCACTCCGGCTTTTGATGCAGCGACGGCAAACCTATCGCCTCTAGCACGCGGAGAAATGGTGCAGCGAGTCTGTGCCTTAAGCGCTCAAGCGGGAGTCGAAGGGTCCGGAACCTTGAGTACAGACGTGTTGTTGCAAGCCGTGGGGAATTCGCGAGGGTTACGCGCTTGCGATCGCACCACCAAGGCAAATTTTAGCTTTACAGCTCGGATTGAGAATGGATCGAGTTGGAGTCAGCGCACGGCTTTTGCGGTAGACCAGTTACCAATAGGAGAGAGTTCATTCGTCTCGTCTTTAATCGATCGCGCCCTGGCCTCGCGTAACCCGCGTGAAGTCAGTCCGGGTCAGTACCCTGTGATCTTTGATGGTGCTGCTTTTGCCGACTTACTCAGTTGGGTGATTTGGAACCTCGATGCACGGGCCGCAGATGAAGGGCGATCGTTTATGTCTCGTACCGATGAGGCTGGTAAACCAGCAGGCAACCGCTTAGGCGAGCAAGTGTTTAGCCCTTTGGTTCAAGTCCAGCGCAATCCTGCTCATCCTCTGTTGCAATCCGGTACGTTTTTCGGCGATGGATTGAGTAATCGCTATACAGAGGTCATCAAGGACGGTGTACCTCAAACCCTTTCCTACAGCCGTTACTGGGCTGCTCAACAGGGCAGGGAACCGACCGGGCCGATGTTTCCCATTGTCATGTCCGGCTCGAACCAAAGCCTTGCTGACCTCATTGCCCAAACCGAGCGTGGCATTCTCGTCAACCGTGCCTGGTACGTGCGCTATGTCAATCCCAAAACACTCGAAGTAACAGGCATGACTCGCGATGGCACGTTTTGGATTGAGGATGGTCAGATTGCTTACCCGATCAAGAACTTACGCTTTAATCAAAGCTTGCCGGAAATGCTGCGAGAGGTCGATGCCCTAAGTCGGGTAGAGCGCTTTGGTAGCAGTGTTGTGCCAGGAGTGCGGGTCAAGGCGTTTAACTTCAGCAGCGTGACAGATAGCGTTTGAAATCAGCAGTGCATTAGATCAAGTAAACTCCTTGAAAAACGCCTAGCTGCCTCTTTTTACGCGGTTTCTTTCCGTTCAACTTGGCTTGCTTGGCTGCCTCTAATCGCAAGGCATAAGCTTTTTGTTCTAACACCAGCGCAGCTTTCGTCAGAACCTCATAGTCCGCAGTAGTTAAAAGTTCTCGATCCAAGATGGAGTTTAGCTGATACTCCAGGTTGCTCAGATGCGTGTCCTTGAGGTGAGAAACGGGTTTTGGAGATTCGTTAAGCTCGCTGACCATGGTCTATAACTTTTTAAAATTGCAGCTTTGTCAATTTTTAGAACTTGCGCCCTGCTTACTCAGCTCCGCTAACACCTTCAACTCAGGATAGCTATGTTCCCTGGATTGAGGCGTTAGAAAGCGATCGCGCAAGCTCTGTATTGATACTTACCCTAAAATGATTTTGACTTTGCTGCAATAAAAAATTAACCGACATCAAGGATAAATCCCCTCAGGACTTCAACCCACTTGCTCCAAATACTGACTGACATCTTCAGTGATGCGAGTGAGTTCGGCTTCTGTAGTCAGGCGGATGCGATCGTCGCGGAGAGTCACTAAAACCTTCGCTGCAAAGGGACTCGGCCAAATATTGGGATTACAGAAAATTTCTAGGAATACCTCTCCTGTATGTCGGTATTCCATTGGCTTTTGAGGGCTGGGTTTTCCACCCCCTCCCGATGATTGGGTAGCGACTTTCAGGCTTTGCATCAGTTGCGCGATCGCTTGTTGCAATTCTCTAGCGGCCTCGGCGGAGAACTTAAAAGAAACAGAACCCTCGACTAAATTGAGTGTTAATTGAGATGACGTCATTGTAATGATTCTTAATATTTTGATGCTAATGCTAGAAGCTTTTAATTGAGTTCCTGGAAAAATGTACCAAACAATCGGGCCAATTAGCTGATTATTTTCAAAAAACTCTCAACAGCTCCAAGAAATTCAGAGCCATAAAGAGAGCTGAACTGATTAAATTGTCAGGCGTTGCACGTTTTAAT
>DATNPC010000171.1:0-6672 GCA_036703375.1 Allocoleopsis sp. | reverse complement strand
GGTAGCATTTGTGCCAGTGGTCATCATCCTAGTACCATTTTTTCTTCCAAACTGTAGCTATACAATCGCTGAACAACTAGAGTACTGTGTTGAACTAACGAGAAGAGAACTGGCTAACTATGAGTACCGTATGGCTCAAATTGGAGCTTTAATTTGGTTGATTAGTGCCTTATATCTTTACCAAGCTGACTATCTCATCCGGCAGCGAGTTGCTCTTAAGTCAAAGCTTGCACCCAAGTTCACGAAAAAGCTCCTGGTAATCTTGTTGATTCCCTTAGTTGCTGTCGGAATTTACTCGTTTTCAACATTACTAGAATTTAGAGAAACTATACTAACTCCAATCGCTACTCAATCTCCATCTGTGACACAAACACCGATCGCTTCTGCCTCACCTGCTGCTTCACCTCAACTAGACTCTTTCACAAAAGCAGTTAACACAGCAATGAATGCAGCAACAATTACCCAATCTGCAACATCTCAGAATGACTGGCTTTTAGTCGTGAGTCAGTGGCAGGAGGCGATCGCATTGATGGAAGCTGTTCCGTCCTCCCATTCAAAATATACCGTAGCTCAGCAAAAGGTAATTGAGTATCAGCGCAATCTCGACTACGCCCAGAAAAATGCTGCTGCGGCTTCTCAATAATCTCTCTGTCTTTACTGCACAACCAAAAAAAGCGATCGCCTCTCTTTCTATGCCGGAGAAGCGATCGCCTTTGTCAAGTTTTTTTGTCAATTATCCGTTGTAACTATCCACTGACCACTAACGACTGACCACTGACAGCGCACCCAGATTAAACAGCTTGACAGTATTTTTGTACGAGCCCTAAAAACGTTCTTCGATCGGAATGTATTCTTCGTTGTGTAGACCCGTATAGATTTGGGTAGGACGGAAAATTCGGTTGGCTTCGAGCTGTTCTTTCCAGTGTGCTAGCCAACCTGCTACACGAGCGATCGCAAATACCGGCGTAAATAGATCGGTTGGAATACCCAATTTCCGATAAACCAAACCAGAATAAAAATCGACGTTGGCGTAAATTCCTTTATGACCGAGCTTTTCCTCGACTGCCCGTTCGAGTTCAAGAGCTATATCATAGTATTTATCATGACCAAACTTCTCAAACAGCTGTTCGGCTAAGTTTTGTAGAATCGTCGAACGTGGGTCTTTCACTTTGTAAACTCGGTGACCGAACCCCATAATTTTTGCCTTACGCTGCAAGCAATCCTCTAAGTAGGGGCGAACATTTTCCACCGAGCCAATTTCTTCCAACATATCGATCACTTCCTCATTCGCCCCTCCATGCAATGGCCCGGCTAAAGTACCCACTGCCGAAGCGACTACTGCATAGGGGTCAGTTAGCGTGGAGGCTGTCACCATTGCCGAGAACGTAGAAGCATTGATCGTATGCTCCGCATGAAGCGTCAAACAGACATCAAAAATATGAGCGGCTAGAGCATCGGGTTTCCGCTCGTTGAGCATGTACAAAAAGTTGGCAGAGTAGTCCAGGTCATCATTAGGCTGTACTGGGTCGTTCCCTTTCCGCATCAGTTGGAACGCCGCCACCATCGTGGGAATTTTTGCCAATAGACGCACTACAGCTTCGCGGATGTAGGCAGGATTATCTAAAGCGCGTTTGGAGTAAAACAGACCCAGCGCCGCCGCAGACGCTTGTAGAGCATCCATCGGGTGCCCCGTTTCCGGGAAGCACTTCATCATGTCCCGAATTCGATACTTGATGCGTCGATGGTCGCTAATTTCATTTTCAAACGTGGCAAGTTCCTCTTTGGTTGGTAGCTCTCCCCAGATTAGGAGATAGGAGGTTTCCAAGAAAGAGCTTTTTGCTGCGAGTTCTTCGATGCGGATGCCACGATACTCTAATATCCCCCTTTGTCCGTCAACATAGCTGATACTCGATTGCGCCGCAGGAATGCCTTCTAAACCTGGCTTGTACTCGCAAACCGTCGTCATGGTGGTACCGAATGAATTTGAAATGCTATCAGGCTAACTTACCAGAAACTTTCAGATAAGTCGCCCGTGTTACAAAAATTGTTAAGTGCTTCTCAGAGCAACCACTTGGGAGAAAGCAATAAAAACAGTTCGCTCTGCCCAATTAGAGGTTTGGTATCCGGACTCGTTAACCCGATTACGCCAGCTTTTTTCAGGAGGAGTTTGTTTTGGGCTTTACCCCACACCAACGTTTCTGCCCAGTTTCCTAAATCTGGTTGATGACCGACTAGAGCCAAAGATTTATCCCCAGGAGAGGTTTGCTGTCGTTTTTCTAGCCAATTTACCCAGGCTTGGATATCACCATCTGGAGCTAGAGCGGCAAATTCTTCTACCCGAGCAGCTAAACCAGCCTCTTTGAGAATGGTAGCAGTTTCTTTAGCCCGTACTAAGGGACTGGTTAAGATGAGGTCAAATCGTAACCCTCGATCGCGCAATTGTTTGGCGACTTTAGCGGTTTTGTCATGACCCTTGTCGGTAAGCGGACGTTCTTCATCATTTTCATAAGCATCCCGGTCAGCAGCAATGCCGTGACGAATCAAATACAGTTCCATGTTTATCTTGGTTTCTCTACATCACCAGCAGAGATTGAGGAAAAACATTCTATCTTAGGATTTTTAAATTCACTATCTCAGGGGTGAAAACCTCTTTCGATCAGCCCGTATGAATTAGGTTGTCTCTGGGATTAACTAAGCGCAGCAGTTTTTGCTTGATTTGAATATCAAACACTTCCCACTTCATCTTGGCGTACTCAGCATTATCATTGAAGCTGCCCAAAAATCCGATCGGGATTTCAAAGCCGCCTGCCATCATGCGTCCGCCGCCAAAGAAGCGTCCGTTGTTATCTTGCCCGAAGGCTTCTTTAATAAATTCGTCAGGGTCGAGCGTCAGTTTGTTGGTTCTCAACGAGCCGATTACGACTTCTAGTTCTTCGTCTTCGTCGTGAACGATGCCGTAAACTACGGCCGTATGGACGTTTTCTTCGGTAACTAAAAATTCAGCCGCTTGCGGGATAGCATCTCGGTCATCGTAGCGAAGATAGCCAACACCAGCGATCGAGAAATTATTCTGCACCAAGCGATTTTTGAGGGCTCGCTCAATCACATCCATCACTCGCCGCGAGCGCGCTGTTTGCAGTACCGCGTTCAAGAGTTGAGGATCGTAAAATCGACTGAGATACCCCGCCGCAAGAAAATCTTCTTCCTGAGCCTGCATTAACCGATTGGTATCCGATCGCAAACCATGCATTAAGGCAGTCGCGCACTTCACATGTTCGCTCACGCCGCCATCTAACCTCAGTAACCCAGCTTGGAGGTATTGGGTTAAAATTGTAGCCGTTGCTCGGGCTTGAGGACGTAGATCGACAAACTCAGCGTCCAGGTCGCCCTGGGTTTTGTGATGGTCAATGACTACCGCGATCGGGATATTAGCCTGCTTCACGAGGGGCATCAACTGGCTGGTTGTTCCCTGATTATCAATCAGAACGCAGCCTTTGTACGCCGACAAATCCCGCTCTTTTAGCGTCTGGACACCCCACCGCTTGGCCGGTAGATTGGTGAGCTTAACCAGAGCAATGTTTTCTTGATGGGAAAGGGTACCCGCGTAGACGATATCGCACTGAATATGATACTGCTGAGCTATCAGTTGGTAAGCCCAAGCACTGGCAAGAGCATCTGGATCTGGAAAATCTTGGATAATAACGAGCTGTCGCTCAGAACGGTGGCGCTCTAGAGTTTGTCTAAGTTCGCTAACTTTCAGTTCAGTGGAAGACTCTACCCAGCGCTTTTCTCGGGAATTGCTGAGACGATTACTGGTATTTTGCGAGGATGCCTCCATCTTATGAGAGTCAACGCCTACCAGCTCTGAGCTAGGAGCAGCAGCTATATGTTCGTCATTGAGGGAGTCAGGGAAAGAAGATGTGAGCGAGTTCGATGGCATGTTGGGTTGTAGTAATGGTCTTTAGCTATCGTGCCAGTGCTATATCGATCGCAAAGATTACAGCAACTGGCGGTTGAATTTGCGATCGACCCTACACTATTCTCGCAAAACCCCTACTAAGCAATACCCTACCTGCCGGTCGAGTTTTCCGACTTTTGTCACCAGCAGTCTTGGAGTCCACTCAATCGCCACTCTTCTCAGCGGTAGAAGCGTTAAATACCAATTACATACTTTCGCCACTCTTGATGCAGCCCACCCTTTACATGTTTAGCGACTTCAAAGTGAAGACTACTGTAAGGTCTGCGGGGTTGATTTCGCAATACCATATTCGCTTCTTTAGGAGTGCGATTTCCTTTTTTTACATTACAGCGCACGCAGGCTGTAACAATATTTTCCCAGGTATCACCTCCATGTCTAGAACGAGGAATAACATGATCTAGAGTTAGCTCTTCCCCTGTGTAACCACAGTATTGACAAGAATGACTATCACGGTGGAGGATATTTCGTCGGGTCAGGGGAATTTCTTTATAAGGAACTCGCACGTAATGGCGTAGTCGGATAACTGTCGGGAGAGGGAATTCTGAGTAAACGTATTTGCCATTATGTTCAACCTGCTCCGCTTTCCCTTTGATCAACAAGATGACCGCCCTTCGCCAGTTAGTGATGTTGAGCGGTTCGTAGGAGGCGTTCAACACCAGAACCTTGCTCATCGGTGATCGCAATTAAGAGAATGTTTTCCCAGATAGTAACACAGCTAACTCAGGCTCGGTGATGGAATCCTGTTTTCTACGGAGAGGATTAATTGCTTTCAGGTTGACTAATATTTGAACGACTCTATATGTAGCGGATGCTTAATTCGTAACATCCTATATATAGGGTTAAAAAGTTATGAGAAAGAATGATTGTAATTTTCACTACAAAATTGCAATTTTTACCAGGGTTCATCCTTTTGGAAAAACCAAGATTGGGGGTCTCTCCCCAACCCCACTCAACCCATCCGAGACACTCTTCGGCATTTGGTGGAAACCGATCTGAAATCAGCGCTGGTGCAGGGCAAGCCAATCTCAGGCGGTGGTACTTCACACCGTTAACCGGATCTGCGTTACCCCTTGGCGCAACTGGCGCTGCCTAGCGAGCCAAGAGTGCCTCGCGCCCTTGCCCAGTAGGGGCGCTAACTGGCTTACTGCCCATCGCAGCAATGCGCTTTTACGTAGTAGTTCAGCTTGAGCCGCTTCCTGACTTTGAAGCTGCTGCGCTCGAATAATTTCTGGCTCCCGCTCCGCTTGAATCTGTGACAAAACGGCATCAATTGCCGCATCTGTTGCCCCGTCACGCAATAGGGGAACCAGATGATTTGTCGCAACGATCGCATCCCGCAACGCCATATTGATGCCTTGGGCGCGAATCGGTGACATCGGGTGAACGGCATCGCCTAGTAACAGTAATCCTGGTGCATACCAACGCGGACAACGACCGACTACAACAGATAAAAGAACCGGCCGGTCAATAGTTTCTGCATGAGTCCGAATATGCTCGGCTAACCAAGGGGGCGATGCTTCTGCCAAAATTTCCGGCCAATCGGCTTGCTTCCAGTCTATGGGGGCATCGTCATGGAGTGCCCAGCCTATCTGAAGATTGCCGGACGTAGAGCAAAACAGCCCAAATGCATTGCGATCGCGAACAATCGTATAAAATACATTCTCGGCTTCAAAGCGCGGACTATCCGCCAATTTAAACCAAAGAATATTAAAGCTTCCGGACTGCTGCTCTAGAGACAAGTTGGCTCGCTGCCGAACAACGGAATTACGACCATCCGCCCCAATAACTAGATTGGCATAGAAGGAGCGATCGTCACTCAGCTTCACGCCCGAAACTCGTCCATCGCTCCACAGCAAATCCTGCACGGGACTGCCTTGGATAAACTCAAAAGTGGGATAAGTGCTTGCCTGGTCGATCGCTGCTTCCAGGAAAGCTGGCTGTGAGACGAGGGTGCAGGGCTTACCACCTGGTTCGATTGGCTCATCAACTCGAAACAGAAACTGATTCTCGATCAGGACTTCCCAGGCATCTAAAGGTCGATGAGGGATGCTCTCTAGCACAGACGACAATCCCATCTGCTCTAGAGCATTTAGTCCACTGGGCATCAGCCCCTCACCGCGAAAAACTCTGCGGAAGTTACGGGAGGATTCAATTAGTTTGACGGCGATGCCTCGTTTCACGAGAAGTAGTGCAAGTGTTGCACCAGCAGGGCCTGCCCCGACAATTACAACCTGAGTCATCGCTTTAAATTCGCATTAATGACTTCAGAATACCAAACTTGTCTGTGCAGGGAATTGATGTTTGCAGTTGCTGCCTTCTAACTGAGTAATCAATGCATCTAGCGCTTCTTTTGTGGTTTTACCTGTTGATTGCGTGCAGACTAAGAAACTGCAAACTCGGTTAGCTTACGGCGTTCAACTGATTTGAATCCCAGGACGATTGTATTTTTGGGAACTCCTGCGGCAACTAACTCATTAGCAATTCCTTCCTCTGTTCCATCGTGTTGAATCCAGAGCTTGCCATCGATAATATCGATATGCAGTAATGTGCCATAGATGCGATCGCCATTATGCCAACCTGTTTCTATCAGGAGATAGCGATCGCGTTCCCGATCGAATACCAGTTCCATCTGAACTCGATCGTCATTACCAAGAAATTCGGCATAGTCTCTCAGTACTTGCTCTACAACAGAC